>NZ_JBHUMI010000042.1:0-27316 GCF_042684965.1 Ornithinibacillus salinisoli | reverse complement strand
TGAGGTTGATAGGTCCGAGGTGGAAGCGTGGTGACACGTGGAGCTGACGGATACTAATAGATCGAGGACTTAACTAACACATTTTATGATTCGTTGTCACTACTCTTATTTAGTTTTTAGGGTATAATTTTTTTCGAAAAACCCTTGCATTTTAACGCAGAAATGCATATAATATATCTTGTCTGTTGAAAATCATTCAAGGAAATTCGGTTAAAACCGTTCAGATCTTATGAATAATAGTACGACATACGTCGTGTATGTCTGGTAGCGATAGCGAGAAGGTCACACCTGTTCCCATACCGAACACAGAAGTTAAGCTTTTCAGCGCCGATGGTAGTTGGGGCATTGCCCCTGTGAGAGTAGGACGCCGCCAGACAGATTTATTCATATCTTCTTAAAAGAGTATGAATAAAATCAACATTTTTCTTATATCGCGGGGTGGAGCAGTCTGGTAGCTCGTTGGGCTCATAACCCAAAGGTCGTAGGTTCAAATCCTGCCCCCGCAACCAATTTAATCCAATTAACATCGTCGAATTATTTCATTGTTAATTGGAAATCAGTAGTGCTGTAAAGTGCAACCAATTTAATCCAATTAATATAAGTTGGTCCGGTAGTTCAGTTGGTTAGAATGCCTGCCTGTCACGCAGGAGGTCGCGGGTTCGAGTCCCGTCCGGACCGCCACTATAAAATAAACATTAATACATAAACACACACATGATTTCATAAGAGGTCATGTTTTTTTATGATCTAGGAAAATATAAACATTAATATATGTGGATACTTCTTGGCAGGAACAGCCACGTCCAGCTCTGACGAACAGGACGTCCGTGTCGATGACGCCAAAGGATAAGGAAATCTTCTGAGAGTAACATCGCACGCAGAAAAGTGATTTTTTTCAAGGAGGTGGCGTTTTCATCGACCAGCGACTAGCGCAACTTTCCTCACCTTCGTACGATAACAGTTCGACATAGTCGAACATCCTTAAACTGTAAGATTAAAGGAAGGTCAACTAAAACCGGGCTTTGCGCCCAACGTCGGCATCCCCCTATGAAGGAGCATGTTTCCTTTATCTCCTACGGGGATTGTTCGAATAAAATCGCCACTTTGCATGGCAACATTGAACCACTAGCGTTGTGTTGGCGCAATTCCTACGTCGCTAAACGGGCGCTTACGCTTTTGTTCATAATTTGGCATTGTAAAAGTTTAATGTTGATATAATAAAAAATAGAACTTCCAATTATCTTGAAGTTCTATATCGTAGTATAATCTTCTTCAACTAAAGCGTTTGTTACTACAATAGCTATATTTTCATTTTTTATAGTAAAGCCTTAATCATCTTCCTTTTTTAGAACCTTCTTTATTCCCGAAGCGATAAGTACACCTATAAGACCAGCTATACTCATAGTAACAATATGTCCCCAATCTACTTCGCCGTTTTGAAACAAACTTAGTAAGAAACCAGCTAATATTACACCTATAACCCAAAAAACCCAAAATTTTAGTGAATACAAGTAATCCCCCCTGCAATTTTCTCTATTGAGTTTGTTAAACCTAACTTGCTTCGTTAGTAGAATTAGATATTATACTAAATCACAAATTTAGCTAATCTAATTGTATCATACCGTCTACGATAGTTGAGCCGATTATCCACAACTAACTTTAACAGAGCCATTTATATATAAAAATTGCAGTGAAAAATTATAAATCACAACTAATTTTTTTCTTTTCCTATCCTTTTTGCTATTATTAATGTAGTACTTTACAGGACTAGGTGAGCATAATGGATGAATTTTCATTTATAAATTCAATAAAACAACATACATATCAACAGTCTTCAGTAGTTAAAGGTATCGGTGATGATGCAGCGGTATTTCGTCAATCTTCACAAGACATAGTAATTGCCAAAGATATGTTTGTAGAAGGTGTTCATTTTTCTCGCCAAACAATGGAAGCATATCACATCGGGTATAGAGCACTAGCTGCAAACCTAAGTGATTTAGCTGCTATGGGAGCAACTCCTGCATTCTACCTTGTAGCAATTGCCATTCCAGATAATTGGTCATCTTTAGAATTAGACCAAATATATCAAGGGATGAAAGTCTTAGGAAAGAAATATAAAATGGATTTAATTGGTGGAGATACGGTATCTAGTAGTGAATTGACGGTATCAGTAACGGTAATAGGCTATGTTGGTAGTGGAGGAGCTCGATATCGAAATAGCGCTCAAGATGGGGATATCGTGTTCGTTACAGGTACACTTGGTGATTCGCAAGCTGGTTTCCATATTCTGAATAATCCTGGGAATTATAAGAATGAAGCTTATTTTATAAAAAGACACCGTATGCCTACTGCTAGAATAGAGTTTGTAAAAGCTTTAAAGGATTGTACACGACTAAGCTTGAATGATATTAGTGATGGAATTGCTAGTGAAGCAACGGAAATTGCAGAAGATTCAGATGTTCATATACATTTATATGAGGAACAGATACCAGTTAGTAAATTATTTACGCAGTTTCCTCCAAATCTACAGCACAAATGGAAATACTTTGGGGGAGAAGATTTTGAATTAGTAGGAACGATACCAAAAAATGAATGGTCCATAGTGCAGCAAGCTGCAATCTCAACGAACATTAGATTATCTCAAATAGGTTATGTTACGGCAGCATCTAACGTAAAGGATCGAGTGTTTCTACATAGAAGGAATGGTACAATAGAACGTCTAGACAAAAAAGGGTTTAACCATTTAAGAAGGTGAAATTATGAGTAAGCAACAACTACAGACAAATACAGAAGAAGAGACTTTAAAAGTTGCTGAAAAACTTGCTACATTAGTAAATCCAGGAGATGTAATTACTCTCGAGGGTGATCTGGGTGCTGGTAAAACAACTTTTACGAAAGGGCTTGCGACTGGACTAGGAGTTAAACGAACGGTTAATAGTCCAACATTTACAATTGTTAAGGAATACGAAGGTAACATGCCTTTATATCATATGGATGTATATCGATTAGAGAATTCAGAAGAGGATATAGGATTTGAGGAGTATTTCAGTGGAGATGGGCTTACAGTAGTCGAATGGGCACAGTTTATAGAAGAGTTTTTACCTGAGGATATTTTAAACATTACGATTACGTATGTAGATAAACATTCTAGACTAATTGAATTTGAGCCAAAAGGGAAGCATTACGAGGAAATACTAACAGAGTTACTTGGGTAGTATACGATTAGAAGGGGTTAAATCATGAGCATACTTGCGATTGACACATCCAATCAAGTATTGGGTGTTGCTATTTTAAGGGAAAATCAAGTCATTGGTGAAGTTGTGACAAATATAACTAAGAACCATTCTGTTAGACTGATGCCGGCTATTGATAACTTAATGAAAGAGGTTAATATTGAACCTACTCAATTAGAGAAAATAGTTGTTGCTAAAGGGCCAGGTTCCTACACTGGGGTTCGGATCGGTTTAACAACGGCTAAAACCCTTGCTTGGTCTTTAAACATTCCTATAGTAGGTGTTTCAAGTCTTGAAGTATTAGCATACCAAGGTCGTTTTTTTGATTCACTTGTGTGTCCTTTTTTTGACGCACGTAGAGGTTTGGTGTTTACTGGATTATACGAGTGGATAGATGGCAAATTAGCATTAATTGTAGAAGAAACAAACATCTTAATGGAGGAATGGCTAACTAGACTTTCTGAAAGTAATAAAAAAATCCTTTTTCTTAGCCCAGATATTGAAAAGCATAGGGAACTGATAAGGGAGAAGCTTGGTGATTTGGCTATAATTCCAGAGGATACCTATCATATAGCAAAACCATCTCATTTAGCACTGGCAGGAAGCTATCATGGTGCGGAACATACACATTCTATAGCACCCAATTATTTACGTTTGGCAGAGGCTGAAGCAAATTGGTTAAAGAATCAAGAGGGAAATAAAACGAATGGCTGAATTAATGATAAGGAAAATGGAAATATCGGATATAAATGATGTGATGGAAGTGGAGAAGAAATCTTTTTCCTCTCCATGGACGGAAGAAATTTTTAATCAAGAATTAGTTGAAAATAAACATGCTCATTATTTTGTTATGTTAATAGAAAAGAAGGTAATTGGTTATGTAGGTTTGTGGGCTATACTAGACGATGCACAAATTACAAACATAGCAATCTTACCGGAGCTGCGAGGAAATAAATTCGGAGAGAAACTCTTCCGGTTTACGATTCAGCAAGTCCTACGGATGGGGGCAAACCGATTATCTTTAGAAGTGCGTGCATCCAACACCGTAGCACAACACTTGTATCGTAAGTTCGGATTAGTGCCTGGAGGTATTCGTAAAAATTATTATAGAGACAATAATGAGGATGCAATAGTAATGTGGGTGAATTTATCATGAAAAAAGATACATATATATTAGGGATCGAAACAAGCTGTGATGAAACAGCTGTTGCTATTGTAAAGAATGGCACAGAGATTATCTCAAATCTAGTTGCCTCACAGATTGAAAGTCACAAGCGTTTTGGTGGTGTGGTTCCTGAAATAGCTTCCCGGCACCATGTAGAACAGATGACAATTGTTTTAGAGGATGCCATACAGGAATCTAAATTAAATTGGGAAGAGATTGATGCAATAGCGGTAACTGAAGGACCGGGACTTGTTGGTGCACTACTAATAGGAGTAAACGCAGCGAAAGCCTTAGCTTTTGCCAAACAAAAGCCTCTTGTAGGTGTACATCATATTGCTGGACACATTTATGCGAATCGCTTGGAGCAGGAGTTCCAATTTCCATTACTAGCTCTAATTGTGTCTGGAGGACACACTGAACTCGTATTAATGAAAGATCATGGCACATATGAAGTAATTGGGGAAACAAGGGATGATGCTGCAGGAGAAGCATATGATAAAGTAGCTAGAATGCTCGAACTTCCTTATCCAGGTGGGCCACATATTGATCGATTAGCATTAGAAGGTGAAGAAAATATAGATTTTCCACGTGCGTGGTTGGAAGAGGACAGTTATGATTTTAGCTTCAGTGGTTTAAAATCAGCGGTAATTAATACTATCCACAACGCAAAACAACGAGGAGAAAGATTGAGAAACGAGGATATTGCAGCTAGTTTCCAAGCAAGTGTTATTGATGTACTTACAACTAAGACGTTAAAAGCAGCCAAAGATCACAACGTAAATCAAGTTATTGTTGCAGGAGGAGTTGCTGCTAATCAGGGTCTACGATCGGTATTAGCGCAAAAATTTGCTGAAACCAATATACCATTATTAATTCCACCATTACGGTTGTGTACAGATAACGCCGCGATGATTGCTGCAGCTGGAACTATTGCATACGAACACGGAAAACGATCAGGCTATGACTTAAATGCAAACCCGTCAATGTTATTAAAATAGCCTTACAATAATACTTATCCACATGGTTGTGTACAATTTCTGTGGAAACTTAATATATAGAGAATTAACTTGTTGATAAAAAATGTAGATAACTTCATTTTTATCTGTGGATAATGTGTATAACTTTGTTGATAATGAGTTAAATTCCGTTTTTCCTTGTGGATATGTTTGTGGATTTGGAAGAATGGGATTTAAATTGAAGTAAAAACCCGAATGGAGTTCCATGAAAGAGATACACTGATGTCGGTGATAATACTAGTAAGTTGGATTGGATCGGTTTAACGATTAACCAATGGGGAAGGGACCTTAATAGTTGAAGGTTTACGTTATTATAAAGGGAAATTTGGTGCTGCTACATGTCAAAGAAACAGTCATATTTTTTTCAGAATGATCTCATCATCTTATTAATATTATTTATTTGTGTTAGCCTGCTTGCAATTTATAATGCAGAGCAAATGCCACAAAATGCGGGTGAAAATTACGTCTTTAAACAAATCATTTGGTTTTCTGTGGGCATATGTATTCTAGCTACCATCCAATACTTTGAATTAGATCAACTATATAAGGCTAGTATTTTCATTTATAGTATTGGTGTATTAGTTCTAATTGTGTTATTAATTAGTCCGGAAAGTATTGCAGCTGAAGTAAGAGGGACAAAGAGTTGGTTTACTTTTCCTGGGTTGTCTTTACAGCCAGCGGAATTTACTAAAATAACCACTATTCTATTTTTGGCAGCTGCAATTAGTCAGCATAAATCAAAATATGAGATGGCGACCATAAAGTCGGATATCCTATTATTAATTAAAATAGGATTGATCACGGTGATACCAGTTTTCTTTATTTTATTGCAGCCAGACTTTGGTACTTCAATGGTTTATGTTTTTATAGCAGGAATGCTGGTGCTTCTATCAGGTATTGATTGGAAAATTATTGCTAGTTTAATTGCAATCGTTACTGCTGTTGCAGCCAGTGCATTGGCATTAATTCTTAGATTTCCTGAGTTATCCCAGGATTTAATAGGCATTGAGCCATACCAAATCAATCGAATACTAACATGGTTTGATTCGACACAGCAATCGACAAATGATACGTGGCAGTTTGATCTTTCGATGCTTGCGATTGGATCTGGACAATTATTTGGGAAAGGGATGAACGGCTTACAAGTAGTCAATTTGCCGGATGCACATACAGATTTTATTTTTTCCATAATAGGTGAGAGTTTTGGGTTTATTGGAAGTGCTTCTGTCATTTTATTATATTTCCTCATGCTCTACCGACTAGTTACGCTTGGACTTAATAGCTATAAAAATAGTTCCTTTGGTTCATATATCTGTTTTGGGTTTATGAGCTTGTTGTTAATCCATGCGTTTCAAAATATTGGGATGACGATTGGTATTATGCCTATTACGGGAATTCCATTATTGTTAATTAGTTACGGTGGTAGTTCAGTTTTATCCACAATGATTGGATTTGGACTAGTGTATCGTGTTGCAGTCGAAAATACGATTAAAAATGATTATTTATTTAAATAAGAAACCACATGATTTTTCTTTAAGTAGTTCGATTTTGAAGTACAAAAACGTATTTAGAAGACAAAATAACAACAGAATTATCGCACCAATTTACAGAGTAAATAACATTACAAATGGTAAAATAGAACGCTTGGATATTAAGTTATTTAAGCGTTCTATTTTACATTGTTTTGTTTAACTTAAGGACCAGTTTACTTTAAGTACATTTTTTTACATATTCTATACTTTGTTAATCTATTACTGTATATAAATGCATGTTCCAAGGATAATAAAGAAAAAAAGGAGGCAATGGTATGAAGAAGTTATCCGTTTTACCATTTCTTTTTATATTTACCTTGAGTGTTACTTTTAGTTCCGTTAGTGCCGAAAAAACAAACAACCACGATTCCACAGGAAAGGAACAAATATTTGACCATTACTTGTTATCGGAATTCAATAATGAAATTAGCAAAGCTGTTGAAGATTTCTATCAGGAAGAATCAATAATGATACAATTTGACTGGTGGGATAAAAAGTATGATGTAGTCGAAATAGACCAATCGGAAAAAGGTCATGAGTTAGATTACAAATATAATGGAAAGAAACAACAATTTAATTTTGTTATTGAATTCACTGTATTGCCATATACAGACAAACTATTAGGTACAGACACAATAACTTTTGGTGTCCAACAAGATGAAAACTTAGAAAACCAGGCTAAATTATTGAATTACGAACACAGAAAACCAACTAAAAATTGACATAAAGTTAACCAAGAATGCACTTAAAGGTTCCATTTTATATTAAGTAGTTCCGATACCGTGAGAAAAGTTAAAATAACAGTTTAAATAACATACTGACATTGTGTTTAGTAGCATAAGCATAAATATCAATATAAACAGCAAACAAAAGACGCATGGATCTTTATTTTCCAAGCGTCCTTTTTTTATATTGTTTTATTAAACTAAAGCCACCCTATAGTTTAATTAGAAATGTTACGTTTTTCTTCCAATTGGCTAATTCTCTTTTCGAGTTCCTCGATTTTTTTACTGGAATTTATGCCAGCGGTTATTACTTTTTTTATAACAATAAAAATCAGAAAACCTATTAGGAATAGAATTGCTAAACTTAGAAAAATATTTGTCAGATGAAAGTTAGACATAGACAGTTTTTCATCTCCTTTCTTCAAAAAAATCTGCACGTTAGTCATAAACATCTTCTTTCACTAAACTGAGTCGTTTAAGTGCAATTGTTCACATTCATATAATTATTTTAACATAATTATCCACTTTACTTGTATTTGTATGGAAAGTTAGCACAACAATTGGAGAGCGTTTTAGCAACCGAATTATGCAGTTGACAAGAGTTTATGTCTTCTTGTTAAATCGTGTCAATTTGCTTCCGTTTTGTGTATAAACGTTATTAAATCAACAAAAATAAGCAGTCCAATTTATATATTGATTGGACTGCTAAAAGTATTGATATTTTATATTTTGTACTTCAAAATAGAACCCGTTATTTTTCTTCATGTGGTTTTTTGTACATTAAACATCTTGTAGAGCGGTCCATTCTTCCATGAGCTTCTCTATCTCGTGTTTTAGCTCATTTGATTTATTTGTAAACTCTAAAGCTTTTTCATGGTCCTCATAAACTTCCGGCTCGGTCATTTTTTCTTCTAACGATGAGAGTTCTTCTTCCAGCTTTTCAATCGTTTCTTCCAGCTTAGCAATCTGGCGTTCTCGTTTTCGTTGCTCGCTTTGTAGCTTCTTTTCTTCTTTAAAGCTTCTTTTTTTGTCGTCTGCATGATCTGTTGTCTCTTCTGTTTCTTGTAACTTAATTAATTCCTCTTCTTCTTGTTTTTTCTCCATGTAGTAATCATAGTCACCTAAATACACGGTGACACCATCTTTTTGCATCTCAACGACCTGATCGGCTATCTTATTAATGAAATAGCGGTCATGTGATACAAAGATAATGGTCCCTGGAAAATCGATTAGTGCTGCTTCTAATACTTCCTTGCTATCAATGTCCAAATGGTTGGTAGGTTCATCTAGTACGAGTAAATTCGCTTTTTGCATGCGGAGCTTAGCTAATGCTAGTCGTGCTTTTTCGCCCCCACTTAACGAATTAACTGGTTTTAGTACATCATCTCCAGAAAATAGAAAATTTCCAAGTACCGTTCGAATATCTTTTTCATTAATATGAGGATATTCATCCCAAAGCTCATTTAAAACGGTTTTTGATGAATTTAAGTTCGCTTGCTCTTGGTCATAGTATCCGACTTGTACATTGGTGCCAAGCTGGATTTGACCAGAGGTTTGTGTTAACTTACCGATAATTGTTTTTAATAATGTAGTTTTTCCGACTCCGTTTGGCCCAACTAGAGCGATACTTTCACCACGGTTAATATGGAGCTTAAGATCTTTAAATAGTGGTTCGTTTTCATCATCGTATTGAAACGATAATTGATTTATTTTAAGCACGTCATTTCCACTTCGTTTATTTATTTGAAATGACATGGAAGCGGACGCTTCATCGCCAAGTGGTCTATCTAGTTTATCCATTTTCTCTAACTGTTTTCGCCGACTTTGAGCGCGCTTTGTAGTCGAAGCTCGTACAATATTTTTTTGGATAAACTCTTCCATTTTTTTAATTTCCGTTTGTTGCTTCTCAAATTCTTTTAATTCCTGTTCATAATTTAACGCTTTTTGTTGTAGGAAATCACTGTACGTTCCATGGTATTTTTTCGTATTGTGACGAGAGATTTCATATACAATTGAAACGGTCTTGTCTAGGAAATAGCGATCATGAGAAACAATGGTTACTGCACCGGGATAACTGACTAAGTAATTCTCAAGCCAGCTCAATGTTTCGATATCTAAATGGTTTGTAGGCTCATCTAGAATAAGTAATGCTGGTTTTGTGAGGAGTAATTTTCCTAGGGCTAACCTCGTTTTTTGGCCACCACTAAGCTCGTTTATCGGTGTTTGATCATCATAGTCCTGAAAGTTAAGTCCTGATAAGACAGCTTTTATATCAGCCTCATATCGATATCCACCATTATCCTCAAAAGACTGCTGCAAACTATCATAGTCTTTGAGTACCTTTTCATATTCTTTCTCTGACATTTTGTCTACTTCGATCATTTTCTTCTCTAGGATCCGTAATTCTTTTTCTTGAATGAGAAGAGATTCAAACACTTCCAACATTTCATTCCAAATTGTATTTCCAGATTCTAAACCAGTATGTTGAGACAAATAGCCGATAGTAAGATCTTTTGGCTTAAACAATTCTCCATCGTCATAGGATAGTTCATTTGCCATTATTTTAAGCAATGTTGATTTACCAGCGCCATTTCTTCCAACGATTGCAATTCTATCTTTATCTTTTATTTCAAGTTTTATATTTGATATTATTTCCTCTGCACCATAGGATTTTGAAATTCCGTTTAGTTGCATGATTATCATACGTTTTCACCTCAGATAGTATCAGTTTATCGTATTATGAAAGAGATAAGCAATACTATTTGTGAAAATAATCACGACTTCTAGTTGATTTTCTGATAAAATAGAGTTGATAATATATTGGAGATGAGCGTATGTCAGAGTTTACACATTTTAATGCTCAGGGCCGAGCGCAAATGGTTGATATTAGTGAAAAAAAAGAAACAGAAAGATTGGCAGTAGCTAGATCTAGTGTCTTTGTAACGGAAGAAATCTATAAGAAGATTACAGATCGTTCCATAGAAAAGGGAGATGTCCTTGCTGTAGCACAAGTGGCTGGTATTATGGCAGCAAAGAAAACCTCTGATTGGATCCCAATGTGTCACCCATTAGCATTAAAAGGAATTGATATTGCATTTCATTGGAATACGGATGACAAAATGTATGAATTGGAGATACAAGTAGCAGTAAAGACAAAAGGTAGTACTGGTGTTGAAATGGAAGCGTTAACCGCTGCTTCAGCAACAGCACTTACAATATATGACATGTGTAAAGCAATAGATAAAGGTATGGTAATTGGTAACACCTATTTACTTGAGAAAACTGGTGGAAAATCAGGAGACTTTTATCATCCGCAACTAGAGGAGGAAAACTAATGGATCAAAATAAAATACCACAAGCCACCGCTAAACGATTACCTTTATACTATCGATTTCTAAACAATTTGCAGCATCAAGGAAAAACACGTGTTTCTTCCAAAGAGCTAAGTGATGCGGTTAAAGTTGATTCGGCTACTATTCGTAGAGATTTTTCCTACTTTGGTGCATTAGGCAAAAAGGGTTATGGCTATAATGTGGAATATTTACTTGGATTCTTCCGAAAAACGCTTGACCAAGATGAGTTAACGGAAGTTGCCTTAATTGGTGTCGGTAACTTGGGAACCGCATTCCTTCACTATAATTTTGTCAAAAATAATAATACAAAAATTATGATGGCATTTGATACAGATCCCGATAAAATAGGAACGGAAATTGGTGGGGTACCTATTTATCATATCGATGAATTAGAAGAAAAAATTAATGGAGTGAAGGTAGCGATATTAACAATTCCAGCTAGCGAAGCGGATAGCGTTACAGAAAGATTGGTGTCAGAGGGGATTACTGGTATTTTAAATTTTACACCAGCCCGGATAACAGTACCTGATCATATTCGTGTCCACCATATTGATTTAGCAGTTGAATTACAGGCATTAGTATACTTCTTAAAACATTACCCATTAGATAAAAATGATTGAGGCTCACCAGGTGCCTGTCACCGACAAATTTCGACAAGTGACAGGCACTTTTTTATATTCGTCATTAGTTACTTCAAGAATGGGGGAGGAGCGGTGTGAAGTCTAACTTTAGATTGAAGTTATTTTTAGTTATGATTGTATTTGCTATCGTCATTTCTTTTACAATGGCTATCATAAACTATGTTAAAGAACGAGAACAAGCAATAGACCAAAATCAATTACAAGCACAGCAAATAGAAGATATTGTGTATGATTCTATTCGGATGATCGATAAGGCATATAGTATTATTGATCAGGATACAACTCAAAATATGGAAGAGAATTCGAGGATTCTATTAGATAAATATGAAGATAACCCAAATTTTAACACATGGAATTTTAAGAAATTAAAAGATGATCTTGGTATGGATGTCTATATAATTAATGATAAGAACGTGATCACACATAGTAGTTTTAAACCTGATCTTGGACTAGACTTTTCACAATGTTGTAATGAATTTTCGCAATTATTAGATGAAAGACGAGTATCAGAGGAGATTCACATTGATGGGATGGATTTGCAGCAAAAAACGGGAGAAATAAAGAAATTTAGCTATGTTCCAACCCCGGATAAGAAGTATTTAATAGAATTGGGCTATGCGTTAGAGGACGGGATGATCTTTCAAGAATTTAATTTTTTTCATAAGATAAATGAATTAGTCGAGCAGTATCCCATGTTAAATGAAATAAATATATTAAATACCGATGGTTTTATATTTGGGAAATCCACCGAAGAAGAACATTTACCAGCAAATCGAAAGGAAATATTTAATCAGACAGTTAAAGGGAAGAATTCCGGAGAAATAGAAAGTGATTGGCATGGTGAACAAGCGTTATATAGGTATGTTTTTTATAGTGCTGATAAAAATAGGGGGATCTCAACTAATAGAGTTTTGGAGATAATTTATAACGAAAATGAATTACAATCTATCTTGAGTAAAAATACGAAATTATTCATTATTCAGCTACTTATCGTGTTAAGTGTCACTATTATTCTCGCCTTAATAATAACAAAGTGGGTTGCAAGGCCAATGTATCTTGCTTTTCATGATAGTTTAACTGGGGTAAAGAACCGTGCAGCGTTTGATGAATGTATCCAAGTGGCAATAAATAATCAAAATTGGTTCGCATTATATATGTTAGATTTAGACAATTTTAAATTAGTCAATGACAAATTAGGGCATGACCAAGGTGATTATGTGTTAATACTTATTGCTCAGACGATTCAGTCTGCAGTTCCACATAATGGACTAACGTTTAGGCTGGGTGGAGATGAATTTGCTGTTATACTTCCAGTAGAAGAACTTCAGCAAGTAGAAGAGGTGGCACATAATATAATAGAAAAGTTAAAAGCATCCCTTCACCAGCATGAATATCTAGCTGATTTGAATGTTACCGCTAGTATTGGAATAGCAATGGCTCCAGAAAATGGTATGGATGCCGAAATGCTAACAAAAAAAGCTGACATAGCCCTGTACAAAGCAAAAGAAAAAGGAAAAAACCAATATTGGTGCCTGTCACTAGCAAATTCATTAGACTAAAAAAATAGGTGCCTGTCACTGTCAAAATTCGACAAGTGACAGGCACCTATTTTTTTGGTAGGCTAAAAGTAGTTCGTTACTCGAAATAATTTACTGCTGGAGGATATTATGGGAAAAATTCATCAAAAATGGTTAGTTGTTATAGCTGTATTATTCGGTACGTTTACCGTAATTTTAAATAACAGTATGTTAAATCCTACATTGCCTAGATTTATGGAAATGTTTGAAGCGGATGCAGTTGAAGTTAGTTGGTTATTAACGATCTTCATGGTAGCTATGGGGATGATCATGCCTGTAACTGGTTTTTTAGGTGATCGGTTTGGTAAAAAGCAGGTATATATCACCGGTCTTATCATATTTTTACTAGGATCTATCTCAGGTGCACTTGCCTCCACACTACCAATGATCATTATTTCTCGTGCTATTCAGGGAATGGCCGGTGGCTTAATGATGCCGATTGCGATGGCGCTTATCTTCCATGCATTTCCTCGACATGAGCGTGGAGTTGCTGTTGGGACTTATGGTGTTGCTGCAATGGTTGCACCAGCAATTGGACCGACAGTTGGAGGAATAGTCGTGGAATATTTCACATGGGAGTTTCTTTTTGTGTTTAATATTCCGTTTGCTATCGCAGGTATATTGTTTTGTGCTAAATATCTTAAACCGACAGAGAAAGATCGTAATTTAAAATTCGATAAGGTTGGATTTCTACTTATTACACTTGGGGTAGGGGCAATTTTATTTGCTTTAGGTCGAGGTTCAACCATGGAACTTTTACTTTCACCTTTAAGTATGTTCCTTATCGTTTCGGGACTTATTTTAATTACTATTTTTGTGAAATACGAAAATAAACAAGAACAGCCATTATTACATGTAGCTATTTTTAAAATTCCTACCTATTCCGTATCAATAGTCGTGACAGCGACCGCTTCGATAGGGTTGTTCTCTGGACTATTTCTTTTGCCGTTACTTATACAAAACGTCTATGGACTTGGCGAAATTAAAACCGGGTTATTGTTTTTACCTGCTGCTTTAATAAGTGGTGTGTTCATGACATTGGGTGGAAAAATATTGGATAAAAAAGGTCCGAAATTTGTTGTACCTGTTGGATTATTTATTTTAGGAAGCTTTACATTGGTACTTGGCTTCAATACTTTATCGACTTCTTTTTGGTTTATTCTTCTGATAAACGTTATCCGAAGTGCAGGACTTGGAATGTGTAATATGCCAGCAACAACTGCGGGTATGAATGCTATACCTGATCATCAGGTAGCCCAAGGATCAGCAATGAATAATGTGATCCGACAAATATTTTCATCATTTGGGATTGTTTTCTTCTCAATTTATTATGAAGTTCGTCGTGCACAGTTGTTTGCGTTAGATTTAGAAATGCAAGCTGCAACACTACAAGCGTTAAATGAAGCATTCCTAATATCTGGTGTTGTCATTCTACTTGTCGTACCAATTTCATTTGTGCTTAAAGGAACAAAAGAAATAAAAGAATTAGAAAAACAGAAAGCTAGCTAAAAAGGAGTAGCACGATATGATCGTGCTACTCCTTTTTTTTATCGCGTTTGATACGAACGTGAATTCGAATTAAACGTATTCCAACCCCAAAATCTAGTGTAGCAAATGCTGCAAATAAAACTGTGGTAAAGTTCCAAATTGATCGACCATTTGCGCTCTGTAGGGCGATGTACATAAATAAAAATCCCATTGCAAAATAAATAAAGGCCATTGTTTTAGGTGAAAATCTCATGTTGATACTATCCTCCAATTAAAATCATCAGTGTTTGATCTAACTGTTTACGCATTCGTTCTAAATCCTCTGGGTCTAAATTGTATTGTACGAGAACAGAAATAGTATTCAAAGTCATATGTACAATAATCGGTACAATAATACGCTCTGTTTTTACATATAAAAAGGCAAATACAAACCCGACCGATGCATAGATAAGTAAGTGTTCTGGTTCTCCGTGGATTATTCCAAAAATAAAAGCGGAAAGCAGGGCTGCAAAGAAAAAGTTCATTCGCTTATAAAATGTACCAAAGATAATTTTACGAAAGATTACTTCTTCTAAAATAGGTGCAATAACTGCAGGGATAATCATGAATAGTGGGATAGCCCTAGTAACACCAACAATAAGCTCGGCATTTTCTGATCCCATTTCAATACCAAAGATCTCTCTTTCAATAACCCCAGCGATTCCTTGTGCAAAGTATGCCATAAACAATCCAAGAATTGACCATAGTATAATTACGGGAACCTTATTCGTATTATCCCTTGCTTGTCCTATTTTCATATCAGGTTTCATTAAAATTAACACAATAATGAGTCCAACAACAAAACTGAAAATAGACCAATAAACAGAAACAATGGATAGTGTTTCCTCACCCAGGTTGGTCGTCAATTTTAGAAAAGATACAAAGACAACACCAGAAAGTTGCATAATAATATAAGTGGTAATGACCCACCAATAACGATTTGTCACGATGACATCTCCTTTTAGTTTGCATCTTGATTGAATATTTTAAGTGAAAGTCACATAATATATATTCGTTTGAAAAGTTCGATTGTATTTTATCATATTACAAGCTAACATAATAATAGAACGTTTCCATGAAATTATCATAAAGTCAAAAAAATAGAAGTACATTACTTGCATTTCGAATTAAAATTATTTATTATAATAATTGGCATTAGCACTCGATACCTTTGAGTGCTAACAAAAAATAAAGATTAGGAATTAAGGAGGTTGTCTACATGATTAAACCACTAGGAGATCGAGTTGTTATTGAACTTGTAGAGCAAGAGGAAACAACAGCGAGCGGTATCGTACTTCCAGACTCTGCAAAAGAAAAACCACAAGAAGGGAAAGTAATTGCAGTAGGTTCTGGTCGCGTAACAGAAAACGGAGAAAAAGTATCTCTTGAAGTTTCTGAAGGAGATCGCGTTATTTTCTCAAAATTTGCTGGTACAGAAGTGAAATATGATGGCACAGAATACTTAATTCTTCGTGAAAATGACATTTTAGCAGTTGTAAGCTAAACTATTTTTAACATATCATAACATAATTTTTTCCAAATATTAAGGAGGGCATTTCCTATGGCTAAAGAAATAAAATTTAGTGAAGACGCACGTCGCGCAATGCTTCGTGGTGTGGATACATTAGCAGATGCTGTAAAAGTAACTTTAGGACCAAAAGGTCGTAATGTTGTATTAGATAAAAAGTTCGGCTCACCACTAATTACAAATGATGGTGTAACTATTGCTAAAGAAATCGAATTAGAAGATGCATTTGAAAACATGGGTGCACAACTAGTATCTGAAGTTGCATCTAAAACAAATGATGTTGCTGGTGATGGTACAACTACTGCAACTGTATTAGCACAAGCGATGATTCGTGAAGGATTGAAAAACGTAACTGCTGGTGCAAACCCAGTTGGCGTTCGTCGTGGAATCGAAAAAGCAGTTACAACTGCTGTTACAGAATTAAAATCTATTTCTCAACAAGTAGAAAGTAAAGAAGCAATCGCTCAGGTTGCAGCTATTTCTTCTGGTGATGAAGAAGTAGGTAAACTTATTGCTGAAGCAATGGAGCGTGTAGGTAATGACGGCGTTATTACCATTGAAGAATCAAAAGGCTTCAATACAGAGCTAGAAGTTGTAGAAGGTATGCAATTTGACCGTGGATACGCTTCTCCATACATGGTTACTGACCAAGATAAAATGGAAGCTGTATTAGAAGATCCGTATATCTTAATTACAGATAAGAAAATCGGTAGCATCCAAGAAGTATTGCCAGTACTAGAGCAAGTTGTTCAACAAGGTAAACCACTTCTATTAATTGCGGAAGATGTAGAAGGGGAAGCACTTGCAACATTAGTATTGAACAAACTTCGTGGTTCATTTAACGCTGTAGCTGTAAAAGCTCCAGGATTTGGTGATCGTCGTAAAGCAATGCTTGAAGATATTGCTGTTTTAACTGGTGCAGATGTAATTACAGAAGATCTTGGTCTAGATCTAAAGAGTGCTACAATTGAACAATTAGGTCGTGCATCTAAAGTTGTTGTTACAAAAGAAAATACAACAATTGTTGAAGGATCAGGTAACCCTGAAGCTATTTCTTCACGTGTAGCTCAAATTCGTGCACAAGCAGAAGAATCTACTTCTGATTTTGATAAAGAAAAATTACAAGAACGCCTTGCTAAATTAGCTGGTGGTGTAGCAGTAGTTAAAGTTGGTGCTGCAACAGAAACAGAATTAAAAGAACGTAAACTTCGTATTGAAGATGCTTTGAACTCAACTCGTGCAGCAGTTCAAGAAGGTATCGTTTCTGGTGGTGGTACTGCACTTGTAAACGTACATGCGAAAGTTTCTGAACTAACTCTTGAAGGTGACGAAGCAACTGGTGCTAGCATCGTACTTCGTGCACTAGAAGAGCCAGTACGCCAAATCGCACACAATGCTGGTCTTGAAGGATCAATCATTGTTGAGCGTCTAAAAGGTGAAGCTGTAGGTGTTGGTTTTAATGCTGCAACTGGCGAGTGGGTAAACATGGTTGATGCTGGTATCGTTGATCCTACAAAAGTTACTCGTTCTGCATTACAAAATGCAGCATCTGTAGCAGCAATGTTCTTAACTACAGAAGCAGTAGTCGCTGACAAGCCTGAAGAAGACGGCGGCGCTGGCGGCGGAATGCCTGATATGGGCGGCATGGGTGGAATGGGCGGCATGATGTAATAGGCTTTAAGCCTTCATCTTGAGAAATAGTTAATGCTATTTTTCACCCATTTTGTGAACTAGTCATGTAAATGATTTTTTTCTAAAGTATAGACTACTTCCTAATTACAAGGAGGTAGTCTTTTTATGTTGTTAAAGTTTGCTTTTCAGGATTTTTTGGATGAAAGACGTTTCAAAAATACAACCCAAACAAACATAAGGAATTATCAGACGTTGCTTGGAGAATTTATCAACTATTGCATTGATAATGAAGTAGTAAATGTGGAGGACGTTAATTACAGTCACATTAAGCAATATCTTTGGAAATGCCAAGAGAAAGGAAACCAAGCAGGAACCATTAACACGAAACTAATGAGAATTAGAGCATTTTTAAATTACATGGTTGAATGTGAGGTCATTAAGAAAAATCCAGCACACAAGGTGAAAAGACAGAAAGAAGATATAAAGATTGATGTATTTTCTGACGAGCAAATTAGACAGATGTTGAGTTTTTACAGACGTATTAAACAACGTGAGAAAAGTTATGTGGCTTACAGAGATTATATGATGATTGTTCTAATACTAGGTACTGGAATCCGAAGAGGGGAGATAATCAATTTTAAATGGTCGGATATAGACTTTGTTAATTATAATATTTCAGTATTTGGTAAAACACGGAGAAAAGAAACAGTACCAATTACAGAAAAATTATCAAAGGAACTAGCTGGATATAAGACATTCTGCTCACAATACTGGGGTAAATTGAGTGATTATGTATTTGTAAAAAGAGATAATACACAATTAACTCAAAATGCGATAATGATGATTTTCCGATACCTTCAAGATAAGATGAACTTTAAAGATGTGCGTGTATCAGCACATACTTTTCGTCATACATTCTGTCACAGACTTGCTATGTCGGGAATGAGTGCATTTGCAATTCAAAAGCTAATGCGACACCAAAACATTAGTGTAACCATGCGTTATGTTGCAATGTGGGGTAATGAATTGAGAGAGCAAAATGACAAATATAATCCTTTAAATTCACTGGATGTATAAAATATGAATGTTATAGTAAACATCCGTTCCGTGATAATTGTCTTAAACCAGATTGAAAAACCTAAGAAGCGAGATTTCTGCTTCTTAGGTTTTGTTATTACTTTGTGAATCATTATATATTGATGTTGTTTTTTAATTCCTCAATTGATATAATAGGACTTCTATGTATCATTCTGTGACAGTTAGAACATAACATAACAATATCTTCTATTCTAGTCTTTTCTCTATCTTTCATCTTAGAAATAGGTTTAGTGTGGTGTGCTTCAATGAAGTCCTTTCCTCGCTCACCATATAGCTTTTCAAAATTAATTCCACAGACTTGGCAGAATAGTTCTCCATATTTTTTCTTAAAATCCTTTTTAGCATCAATAATTACTTTGCTGTTCCGCTCTCTAAATCTATGTACCTTATATGCTTCTTTTCCTTCTGGGTATTCTTTGATTTCCATACCATATTCACTATTGTCATATATATAAGTAAGGTTATTGAGGTGTATTAGTGCCTTAATAATAACTTCAACATTATTATCATTTATCGTAGAAAGAAGTCGAATTGCTTCATCAACACTTATTCCATTAAAGATTCCTTTATGTGTATCTTGTAATCCTATGAAATGAAGTATCCCCATGGATTGATAACCACGACTGTAATTTGGGTCAATATTAATAACATTTTCGTCAATCCATCTATGGCTACGCTCGTTAAACAGATATTCAAAAATAACCTTAGAGTGTATATCAATATCGTAATTATTATATTCTCTATTTCTACTATTCGGTTTTAAAGTAGGGAAGGAGAAATCAATACTATTTAAAAACATTTCTATATTTTTTTGTAGTTCATTATTTGTATCTTTATGCCAAGGTCTATTTCTATTTTGTTTGTAATGAACCATACTAACCATATTTGTGTTTAGAGCTAATGGGTTATGCTTATAAAGTTTTTCTAGTCCTACAAATTTAGCTTTATTTAGACCGTCTTCGTAGCCTTTGTATTTTGTTTTATGATTTTCTAATAAAAGTAATTTATAATGATTCTCCTTTATTTTTACAGTAATTATATAATAATCAGTATTCTTACCAAATGCGTATTCCCTCTTAGAAATGCTTTCGTTATATTTATTTGAGTTAAAGCCTTCCAATTTAATCCCACCTAAATGAATTAATTGGGTTGATTATACCACGTGGATATTTAGAAATCTAAATAAAATTCAGATTTTATTGGGTTGACTAAAATTCCGTGTTGTACAAAATGACCTATAATACATTATTTATATATAGTAATCGCAGAGCGATGCTAATATGTATTTAGAGCAGTTAGCTTTTAGAATGTAAGGAAGCCATCAGCATATAAATCTCTATTTAAATTATAAACTTAGACGACAATACTTTCATATTGTCGTCTAGGTAACATTACTTTTAGCACCTTACGTTCAATTAAATAAATCACACAATCACTAAACGTCGCACTATAATTTTCATTCTCAATATCAATAGTGAATATTTGTTTGTTTTCTTTTTCTTCTTTAATATTTACTTTATATTTGTTTGGTTTCTTTTTATGTGTACCTTCTTGTTTCTGATTACGTTCAACGATATCAATTGCATTTATTTCAACAAGTTTCTTAATTAATCGTCTAGTAGTCTTTTCTGCAAGACCACTAGCTTTTGCCATTTGCTCAAAAGTCATATAAAAAACGCCACTCTGATTTGAGTAGCGTTTACTATGGATTAACATACAGTAGGCGAGTAGTTTTTCATTCTTGCTTTTACATGTCTGTATAACCTGTAATATTTCATTGTAGGTGATAACAACCTCGCTTTTTTCGACTGTTAATTGTACATCATTTGCAAAAACGTAGGTTGAAATATGTTCTATATCCTTCAAACAAATATCCCATTTACTTGTATATAATCTTGTGTCTTGCCATTTCATCCAATTTAATAATTCTTGTTTGGTTTGTTCTCGGCTTAATCCTTTCCACTTGAAATATTTAGCTAACTTAAAAAGACTATTATTTCTTGTGCCAGTCATACTTAATCCATTTGTTAATATGTTCTCAATCTGTTCCACCGTTTCCTCTTTATCTATGTTTTGTTTATAGATAGGAAGGGGCTTATACTTCTGTTCAATATACTCCTCTGCTTTGTCAACTTCAATTACATCTTCTTCCAATAGAATATCTTTTTCTCGTACCAGAATGTCATAGATAACTCGCGAATCCATTTGCTCAATCTTCAATATGTAATTGTACGAGCGTACTGGTTCCAATCTCTTATCATAATTGACATACCAACACCGCTTATTACCCTTTGTTTTAAAGTGTCTTCCTAAAGGTAGTTTTACACCTTGATTTGCTGTTGGTCTAAATTCAACGGCGCCATAGTCTATATCTAACAAATCAGCGTTATTTAGTACTCTTGTGTAAAATTCTTTAAGTAAATAATTTTCAATTGGTTGATTGAAAAATATCTCTACATGATAACCTTTATTGCCACTATGCGAAATATGAATGTAATTGTCTGGAACACCTATCTCAGTAAGGGAATGAACAACTTTATAAGTAGTCCATTTTGCTTTTAAATCATCTTTTACATCTACATCAAAACAGATAAACTTACTTGCTCTTTTAGTAGAAAAGACACCAAAGGTTGCTTTGCCCTCTAGGTGTCTTTGAACAATATAATCATTAAGTGGAAATGCCTTGCCGCCTTTTGATGTGTCAGTGGTTATATAATTCCCTTTGTTATTTAAAACTAAATATTTTGACCGTTTAATAATGTATAATTCGTTTATTTTATTAATAATTTCCTTAAGATTATTCATTCGATTACCTCCAAGATTTTTATTTCGATTTTTTATATAAATCTAATGCTTGTTGCAAGTTGTCCCCTTTAGGGAATAGTGTAAACATCTTTTTTGTTGTAGGTTCAATTGCAGTTGTAATTGAGTAAATGCCTTGTGCCTTTATGAACTTTGCAACATTAGCGTTGTAACAGAAAAAAATATCCTTTTTTGTAATCATGGAATCCCCCTTTTGTGATGTATCTAAAAAGTCTGCGTTCATAGGTTGGTGATAAAATTAATAGTGTTTATCAGTGGTTTTGTTATCAAATTTTGGATTTTTAGTGATTTTGAAAATTTATATAAAACTCCTTTTTGGAAAAGGAGTGAAAGTGGGATTGGTGTCCTTCAATATTAAACATGTTTAATAGTATCTGTTTTTCTGATTTTGGCAGGGAGGATATTTCTTTAAACCTGAATAGTATTTTTATCATTTGCGTGTCGTGAAAATTACGACAGGGGTTTATGAGCAGATGTGCTAATAGAGGAATTGCATTTGTTAGAGTATCTATTCCTGTAAACAATCCCGACTACTTATGAAAGCTTATTGTTTATTAAGGTACACCTTTATAAACTCCATAAATCGACCTTTACATGTGTTTTTAAACGTACCTTGGTAATTTAATAAACGTTTATAAAATTATGGACGCCTTTCTAGCCAAGACCAGAACATTGATAGACAAATGAAAGAAATGGAAGGCTTGGGGTTAGGTGAACGGGATATATTTATAGACAAAGCAAGTGGAAAGGATTTTGAACGACCTCAATATAATGCGTTAAAACAATGTTTGCGAAAAGGTGACTTGCTTTATGTAAAATCAATTGACAGATTGGGAAGAAATTCTAAGGATATAAAGAAAGAATGGGAAGAAATCACTCAGGAGATTAAAGCAGACATAAAGGTTATTGATATGCCTTTACTTGATACAACACAACATAAAGATACATTAGGAACATTTGTCGGTGATTTAGTGTTGCAGGTGCTTTCTTTTATGGCAGAACAGGAGAGGGAAAACATTCGTCAACGCCAGCGTGAAGGGATTGAAATAGCTAAAGCAAAGGGGAAGCATTTAGGCAGACCGAAATTGAGTTTGCAAACACTAAGTAAGAAGCAAAAAGAAATACTTGAAACAAACTATCCAAAATGGAAAGAAAAAAAAATAACAGGTGTTCAATTTATGAAAGAACTTGGTTTGAAAAAGAACTCCTTTTATAAAATTATTAAAGAGCATGAGAAGGATTTTTAATGAAAAGGACAATTAGTAAGCCAATGAATTAAAAATCTAGTAAAGAAAATCAAATGATTTGATAATTAAAGGAGATGTTTGAATCTATGTTCGGTACAATTATACAGGATGCTTATAAAAAGCATGAACTTAATGAGATAGTTGATGCACTAGGTGAATTATGTAATCCTAATGACACTTATGGATGGGCTTCGGCTGGAATTTATTGTTTTTGGGATTATCATACTAAAGAAGTACTTTATATTGGGTTAGCAGTAGATTTAACAGAAAGATTTAAACAACATAATGGAATAATTCCAATGGATTTAAATGCTTGTAAGTACGAACAGATAACAAGCTATTTTGAAGAGAGAGAGAAGATTGGGTATTCAGTTTTTTTGCAATCACCGTTAAGTCAACCTGTTGTAAGAAAAAATATTTATAAGTGGTTTAATTATAATCCGGAAGAGTTTTCTATTGCTGATTTTACCAATGAACAGTCAAAAAATGATTTACGAAGACTAGAAGGAATATTGATTGAAGCATTTCGTCAAAAACATGGCGCACTTCCAAAGTGGAATCGTGTTTCAGGAAGTATAGATGGGCAAAGAGCAACTCTAAGCGGGAACTACGAAATAATTAGAGATATGACTAACCAAAGGTTATCGCCACTGGTTTCGCGTTCAACATTAAGAGAGTTGGCTAGTAATCCAACCTATACATGGTATGAAAACTTTATTCATGGAATTAGACAGATGATATTATTTTTTGGTATGTCATTTAATGAAGCACTACCATTTATTTTGAAAACGGATTCTCTAAAAACATACGAAAGAATAGAACAGGAAGCTTACCTGAAAAAAACCTTTGTTCTATAGTAACTGTTTTAGCGGAAAGTAAATAAAAAGACAAAATGAATGAATGTTATGTTATGTATTACTAAATTAATATGGTAAATCAAATGTAGGGTTTTAATGACATTGATAAAACACGAGGATTACTAGAAAGATTAGGAACTTATAATGGTGTCTTTTCTTTAGAATGCATTTTCATAGTTGCAATATCCGGTGGGAAATTATTAAATCGAAAAATTATTTTGTAATTGTTATAATTAGGTAACTAATATGTCGGTAGTTATGTATCAATATATTACTATTAATGCGGGAAGTATAAAATTATTATTTATGAAAAGGTGAAGAAGATGACTACTAAAAAAGTGTCGTTAAAAAAAATTCTAAATGAGTATAAGTTTGGAAGATATTTTTCTATGAGTTATCTAATTAAGTACGGTTACTTTGACTTTAAATATAATTCCAAACAACATGAAGAAGATTATATTTTGTCTAATATCGTATTTAAAAAGGTATTTAATACTAATGAGTTAAATGATAGATATATAGAAATTGAAAAACTAGTAAACTTTAAATCAAAAAAAGAAACTGTACCTGTTGAACTTTCAATCTATAAGAATGAGGATGAAAGAAGAATATATAAATTACCAAACATTTACTCTTATATTTGTCTTTGTAGACACCTTTCTGAGTATAAAGACATATACATAGAAATTTTAGGGTCTAGTAATAAGTCTTTATCAAAGGATTTTTATAGTTCTTCTTTTTTAACAGGTAAAATTAAGCGAGAGGATAATAGAATAGGAAAAAGAAAGCTTTTCAAAACCGATATACTAAACTTTTATCCAAGTATATATACCCATTCAATCCCATGGGTTTTAGTAGGTAAAACTGAAGCAAAAAGAAATAGGAATAAAAAAGGGGAATATTATAATGTCTTAGATACTTTAATTCAGAAGTGTCAGCTAGGGGAGACCCATGGAATACCTACTGGAAGTTTTGCTTCCAAGTTAATAGCTGAAATTTATATGTGTAAAATAGACGAAAAATTAAGTGAGTATCAATATGTTAGATATGTTGATGATTTTGAATTTCCTTACAATGATGAAAGTGAAAAAAGTAAATTTTATAGAGATTTAAATAAAACACTGAATAGTATAAATTTAAAGGTTAAGGTTGAAAAGAATCAAATAGATTCATTTCCTTTTCAAGATAGTAATAATCTAGCTTTTTTCTTCGATTATTTTACTAGAACTAACGAAACAATAAAAAATCAACAGAAAAGGATATATAATTTCATTGAAGAAAGTATTTTCAAAGAAAGGGAAGGGTATAAAGGTTCATTAATATTGATGTTTAAAGCATTAAAAGAGAGTTTAAGTAAAGGTCAGTTACACCAGGATGCTTTTACGACACCTATGTTAAATAAATTATTTAACTTAGTTTTAATGAGACCAAGTTTGTCTGTAAATTACTTGGAATTTGTAGATGTTTTGGAAGAGGAGAAAATTGAGAATGAATTAAAACATGGAATAATAAATATTCAATCACAAATTCGAGAAAATATAAGTCAATATATTGATTTAAATTATAGCCAAGAGTTATTTTCATTATTGAGTATATTTTACTATCTAGATATCCTGACAGTTTGTTCTAATCACCAATTACTAAAAATAATAAAAGAAATGGATGATTTAAGTTCAATTCTATCATTTGAAATCCTGTTAAATGATAAAAGTAATATTAATGAAGTCCTCTTCGAAACAATTGAAACTAAGCTTGAAAATTCTAGTTCATGGGAGGAAGAGTTCTGGCTTTTTAAGTATCATGTTCTACACAAAATTAATAAAGATAAAAGGTCAAAGTTATACAAAGATTATAAGAATTATATATACAATAAATATAATAATGGTGTTGTGAAGTCGAAATTTTTCGATAAGAAGAACCTAAAGTGTATTAGTTCACCAATTAATGTGGAATGGCAACATATAAATAGTGACCAAGATATTTCAAAGTTTTTTAAGGTTTTATTGGAGAAGAAATTATGTTTTATTCAAATAAATTAAATTATGGTAATTTGATGTCTAATATATATACAGGATGGCTATATAAAATAATTACATTTCATTAATGTAATTTCTTTTAAAGAAGTACTTGTATAAATGTATTATGCACAAAGGGGGGACATTACATGAAAGAAAAAAGGGAGATTGATAGAACTACAAGATTCCTCGTAACGTTGACACTTTTTGGTGGGACATGGTTTGTTTTTAGGGGAATTATAGAAGTATGGGCTAACACATTTTCAGAGATAGTTTATGCCAAGGGGATAATAAGCCATGAACACATATTATGGATGAGTTTATTAATAGTAATGGTTGCAATTACGGGCTCGGTATTAAAATATGTATATTTAGAATATAATACATACAGACATTTTGCCAAAAGTGAACAGCAGCTGGATTCTATTAAAAAGGCAGATAGTAGTTTTGATGGTATTTTCACAATGATAAAAATATCATTTGTTTTTATTATTATATTAAATTTTTTAACACTATTTATTAGTGAGATAAAAATATTAACTTTTTTAGTTTTATCTATAATTGGAATATGTGCTGGAATCCTATATAAATACACTTTGAAAAACAAGATTAAAAGATTTTTTATTAAAACTAATATACATAAATTATATACAAAAGCAAAATTAAGTCAGTTATGGTTTATTCTTTATATCTTTTTAATTATATTGGTTCTTAGTCTGGCATTAATTATGGTATCATTCGATAGTAATCAAGAAGTAGAAATTAATATAGTGGACACAAACTCTGTACCTTTAATAATAACCTTAAACAATTATGATAATCCAACCATGGAAATTAATATTTTTAGAGAGAACAACCCGAATGATAATATAAATTTGACTGTAGGAGAAAATGAATTTCAAAGAAGCTTAATTGAAGTTTATGAAACAAACTTAACCAATGAAAATTTCTTAATTAAAAGTAGTAACAATAATAAATTTCCTATTAGTCAAAATAAAGATATCTATCAATACAACTTAGAATTAGGTGAATATTTATTAGAGGGAAAAAACGTATTAGAAATATTTGTATTTTCCGAGGGGAATATTAGTAAGAAAACCGTTCATATAATTACCGAAATTTGTATAGAAGGGGATAAAGTAGAAATACCTCAAAAATCTTTTAAAGTAAATCCATAGAATATCATAATAGAACATATAATAATTTAACCTACTTAAGTCTATAAATGCTAGTTTATAAATGTACATAAATGATCATTTAAGAATGTACAACTCTGATCGATAAATGCATACTGAATTTGGGGTGAGGAGAATGCATTTATCGATTAATTTAACAACGGACTTTAAA
>NZ_JBHUMI010000041.1:0-23592 GCF_042684965.1 Ornithinibacillus salinisoli | reverse complement strand
GTAGGGGGCGAACAGTTTAGCTGACGGGATCAAGTCCCACGGGTGCTTTCGTTCTACCCCGGCTACAATGTAAATGATAAGACCATATAAAATAAGGTCAACCAGTAATTTCTGGTTAACCTTATAACACGATTGGGTGCATTAGTTAAAGAAGGTGATCTATGAAGGTCGCCTTTTTCTTTTGGTAAAATTCAAAAATATATTTGGAATATTATGTTAGTATTGAGATAGAAGTTATAATGCTAAAGGGGCAGAAGAGTGGTAGAAGCATAGTGAATTTTATGTTACGAAAAAGTATCTAAGGAGGAGAAAAATGAAAAAACGAATTCATATAATGGGAGCTTCGGGGTCTGGAACTTCAACACTTGGCTCTTCATTATCAAAGGTTTTGCCTCATACATACCTTGATACCGATGATTATTTTTGGACAACTAAATTCACTAAACAAAGGGACGTACCTGATAGAAGACGTATGCTTGTAAAAGATTTATCACTTTATGAAAACTATATTCTTTCTGGTGCAGTGTGTGGTTGGGGTGATAACTTTAAAAGTTATTTTGACCTTGTTATCTTCTTATGGATTCCGCAAGATATAAGGCTTGAAAGGTTACAACAGAGGGAATTTCAGCGTTATGGAAATGAAATATTAGCTGGTGGTAGTAAATATGAACAATCGAAATCATTTTTAAAGTGGGCATCTTTATATGATAGTGCGGGATTCGAAGTTAGAAGTAAATCTTTACACGAACATTGGATGGCAGACTTATCTTGTCCAATATTAAAAATTGAAGGGGATTATTCAGTCAATGAAAGAGTTGATATTGTCTTAGATTATCTAAATACTAATTGAACTAAATGGTGCAATAGTTGATTAGAGCAACGTGTTTTAATATGCGTTGCTCTTTAATATTCTAGAAGTATTTTCTATAAAACTCTTGCCGCAGTCTACCACTTAGTTCTGCATAAATCCTTGTAGTTTCACTTTTTTCGTGACCTAATAGGCTTTGAATAACTTCTAAAGGGGCACCATTATTTAACAAGTGCGTTGCGTAACTGTGCCTTAATTGGTGAGGGTGAATCGTTTTATTTATTCTTGCTCGTTTAGAAATACGTTTAATGATATACTTCATCTGAGCAATGCTCATTCTGTGTGGAGAACGCTCTGTAACAAATATTGCTGGGTCGTTATCGTATCTGGTATCTAAATATTTCTTTAGCCAAATATCACATCGGATATTAAAGTACACTTCTCGTTCCTTATCTCCTTTACCACGAACGATGGCAGATTGACTTCCCCAATTTATACTATTTCGATCCAGTGTAACAATTTCTCCTATACGACAACCAGTAGAAAACATAAATTCAAATAAGGCTTTTTCCATTGGAGAAAAGCAAGCATCTCTTAAATATTCGATTTCCCTTTCAGTAAGGAATTTCGGAATCCGCTTACCAACTCTCGGTTCTTTTATTTTACTAGCAGGATTTAATTCCATGATACCTTCCTCGTGTAACCACCGAAATAGGGAACGTAAAAATCTAATACGATGTGACAAACTTGAAGGCTTTAAACTATTACTTGATTCAGCTAAATATTCCTTCAGTCGTAGAGTTGATATCTTACTAATATCGATATTTCCAAAGTAATCAATAAGTAGCTTTGCTTGCAGCCTATAAGCATTTAAAGTTTGTGCTGAAAAACCTTCAATTCTCTTATCTGCCTCATAACTCTTTGCGGCTTCTGATAATAACATAACTGCTCACTCCCGAAAATTATTATTATAAATATCATTTCCAGGTAAATGAATAAAATAATTATTAAAATAATTCGGATGAATTGAATGGAATTTAATGTTAAAATTAAACTATGTTATTGTACTAATGGGGCAGGATTGTTTAAGAAGGAATTTACTAATGAGATAAAGAAATTATAGTTAAAAGCAGGAAATTTAATGTTGAATTAAACAACTGCTTAAGTTCAACAAGAGTACGAATAATTAAAACAATAAAATATGAAATGATAAATTTTTATAATCTAAGGAGTGTAAAAATGGAGTTTCGTGAGTTTGGTTTAATCTTGTTCACCGAACGTTATGAAGAATGTATTGCTTTTTATAGAGACGTTTTACAGCTGAAGGTAAGAAACGTTAAAGATACACTTGTATCTTTTGAACTTCCAAATGGGTATCTTATGGTTGAACAGGGCGGTGTTGGGAAAAATCAAGAAAAATCAAGAGAACAAAATCCCAATGTACTTCGTTTTGACGTCGAATCTCTAATTCCTATTATGAATGAATTAGAAGAACGAGGTGTTTGTTTTTCAAAGAAGAATTTAAAATTTGATTGGGGTACTATTTCAGTTTTTAATGACCCAGATGGAAATCGTATTGAATTAGGAGAAATCAACAATACAAGTGGTTCGTACACCAAAAATTAATGTAATTATTGTTCAGCAATTGGGTGCTTTCCTTGAATAAGGAATTGCATCCTTGTTCCGCTAACGCAGCAGTATTGTTTAATAAGAATAATTTATTATTAGGGGGATTAAACGAAAATGAAAAAGAAAATAATTGGTCTACTTGTAGCAACAACTATAGTTATAGTAATAACATTGGCTTTTAACAAGCTGTATATTCACAAAAAATTTGAGCAAGTAGTAAAACAGATAAACGAAGAGACGCTAATTGAAGGTATTGCAGTATCCACACACTTTGATAATGAGATTGATATGAAAACTAAATACAGAATAGAAGATAAAGAAATTGTCTCCAGTATATTAAATGGATTTACTCATATGGAATTGAAGAGAACTAAGGTTAATATGAATAATTTGGATTACGGTATGCAAGTTACCACAACAAATATGGATGCAGGTAAACGTACACAATCATTTAATTTAACCTTTAATGATAATTATCTTACTATAGTAGATTTTAGTGGAGTTAGAAGTTATAAAATAGTTAATGAATCCGAACATTTAAAAGTAATTGAATCGCTCAGAAAGAACGAAGATATTGATTGGGTCAAGTTTTAATTTTCATAACTAACGGGAGCGTTAATTCAAGAAGGATTAACGCTATTTTTGTAGAACTTATTGTACTAAAGGGGCAGAAGAGTTGAAGAACATAAGAAATAAAAGGGGGAATACCATACTAATGAATATTGAAGCAGTTTTTGTTGACCGTGATGGAACTATTGGTGGTACTGGACACTTTATTCATCCGAAAGATTTCACCCCATATTCGTTCAGTAGAGCTGCATTACAAATTTTAAAGTATAATAATATTAAAACCTTTGCCTGTACTAATCAACATAGAATTAGTAGAGGTGAAGCTACTCTCGATGATTTTTACAAGGAATTTCAATCATATGAATTTGATGATGCCTTTATTTGTCCTCATAGTTCAGATGATGACTGCAATTGTCATAAGCCAAAACCAGGAATGCTTTTGGAAGCATCAAAAAAATATAAATTAGATTTAACAAAGACTGTATTTATTGGAGACGTTGGTTCAACTGATATGTTGGCAGCTCATTCCGTTGATGCAATGAAAATTTTAGTGCTTACAGGATGGGGATATAGTTCTCTTAATCAATACAGGGATAAGTGGGCGGAAATTGAACCAGATTATGTTGCTGAGAACCTTTTAGACGCTGTTAAATGGGTCATAAATAAAAATAAAGTATAAATCTTATTGAACTAAAGGGTGCCGCTCGACAAGTTCTGTTATAAACGTTTCTAACGTGAAAAACAGAAGATAATCATAGATTAATCTTAACTTTATAACCGAGAATGGGAATAAAAGATCCATGTTTCTTGAAACCATTCCGTCAATACTCCTGCATGCGTCTTGACTGACAGGTCAAGGGGTTTGAAGTACAGGTAGATTCGGCAGAACGAAGGCTAAAGCCATTCCTCCAGAAAGGTATGCCAACGGATATGCCGCACGGCTGAAAAACTAGATAAGGTGAGAATTGTTCTTCTGCAAAAGAACTGACGAATAACCGAATGAAAGGGTCTAAAGTTAGAACATAAGGAAACTTATGGACCATCCAACGATGGTGTGAGTGGTGTAGAGTAAAAATGCACCCTATGAAACTAACTTAATGCGGTAAAGAAAGGCGGTTGAACTAAATGTATTGGAAGTTAAGAATTCCTTTGATACTAGGGGTTATAGGAGTTATATCGGGATTTGTCGAAAAGTTTCCAAATCTCTTTCTCGTGAATACTTCTAACTTTATTAAGAGTGCCGTTTTTATCGGTTTAATTGGCATCATTTTTACTATTTTAGAGAAAACAGATGCGAATGAAAAAAAGTTCATTTTTCAATAGGTGTTGGGATAATACTTTTTGGCATTATTTTTGATTATCTAATGACATAGTTTGCTTATTGCGCTAACGGGTGGCTTTAATAAAAGAAGAGGGTTCCAATTAGAAAGCCCAGATTATGCAGGAGCAAGGTACTTTAAAAAGAAATTCTAATAAGGGTGAGTTTGAAATTGAAGTTAAAAAATGTCATAAAAGCTAAATTAGGTGATATCGAAAACATTGTTGATGTTGATAGAGAAATTATTGGCAACGATAGCAGAAGGGTCTACATAACAAAAGCAGTTGAAGAAGATAGATGCATTGTTGTAAAAAGTAAAAATGAAGTTTTTGGTTTTTAAATTTTTGATACTAATTTTTTTGATTGTAGTTTTATATCATTAATAATGGTATCACTATCAGAAAGACGTAAAGGTCATGCAACATCCTTAATGGATTATTTTGTTCATATATCACCTACTATAAAGGTATTTTCTTCAACTAATCAATCTAATAAAGATATGCAAAAAGTTTTAATAAAGAATGGTTTTGTGCAAAGTGGAGTTATCGAAAACTTGGATGAAGGTGATCCGGAACTAATTTATTTTAAATCGAAGAAATTAACATAGTTATTGAGCTAACCTACTCTTCGTTGAACAACAACAATAATAAATGGGTCCTAAATATACATTATTTTATTCATTTAAATGAGCAGAAACTGTTTCATTTGAATGATTTTCGGTCTTATAGAGCATGAAAAATATCAGCGAAAATTAAAGGAATAAGCAGAAGTAATGGAATAATTTTCTACCTCTTAATTCTAGATATGGATGGAAATGAATTGGGGGTTGTACAAGAAAAGAGTAAATCAAATAAAAATAGAGAAGCCAATTAAAGAATAATTGCTTCTCTATAAGAACGTAAAATATCATTTCTCTCTTATTCAGTACCGATTACGATTAGCTCCGTTTTCCTTTCTGTGAAAACTCATTATATACTTGATTAGCATGTTTAAATTCTTTCTGATAAAGAACTTCCTGTGTCTTGGATAAATGCTTTTCCTTTGCATCATGTTTTGCTTTTGCCATATGATCACCCCTCGCTTTTAGGCTTAGGATAACCATTCCTTGATAGATTATACATATATTTCCTTTTTAGACTACCTCATGATCTACAGCTGCTTCGTTGGCAGTAAATTGCTGATAGGAAAGGTAGTGTTCTCTAGAAATAGTAAAAAGATCATACACTTCTTCTTGTAGATTAATCTTTTGATAAACTTCTGGATAAACCGTATTTCCTAACGCAACATATGGAATCTTTAATACCGCTTTTAAGGAACGTGCATTGGTTTTTCTAACTTTCATAAATATCGTTTCAATAGATGTGTTATAAAATACCTCTTCGAAAAACTGCTCCTTCGCCATTTTATTGTATCCTTTGTTAAAATAAGGCTGACCGATCCATGTTGCTAAAAATCCGTGACCGTCTTCAATATCAAATAAATTTATCGTACCAATTGGCTGATGATATTCATCCAATATCGTTCTAGAAATCAACTCACCATTTTCTTCAGCTTCCATGGTTTGTTTTGTAATAAAGTAAAACTCGTCGGTTGTCATTGCTTTCTGCCTAACATAAGGAAATACATCTGGATGTGACAACAGTTCAAATAGGACTGGCACTTCATGTAGATCACGTGTTTTTAGCATCAAAAAACCCTCCTTATTTGAGCAGGAGGGTACCGTAAAAAATATCCATCAAAGGAATCAGTCGGTAAGAGCCCCACCCGCGAATTTTTAGTTAAATTTCAACAAAAATTCGGGGTGGGAATCGAACCCACTAGAACCAGTTAAACTGGTGGCGCACCATTTGCCTTCCCTATGTAATTTAGTAATTCATGATTTGCTATAAATATAATACTATCTTTTTTTCAAAAAGGGAATCATTTTTTTTAGAAAAAAAGCGACATTTTTTTCATTATCTGCGTGCTGCGAGCTCAAGTGCGGTGGACGAGCAATCCCTTGCTAGGAGCGAACACCAACACATCTCCTCATCGACAACAGACGCCCAGCATCACCTAACTCCATTTAATTATAAATCTGCTGTAATGCTCTTTCTACTTCTGGGTATAGGAAGGAATAATTATTTTTTTCTGCTTTCTGTGGCAATACATATTGTCCCTTAAGAACTAATTGGCTCATCTCCCCAACGGCGAGTCGAAATAATGGACCGGGTGTAGGGAACCAATATGGTCGTTTCATCACGTGAGCTAATACTTTGATAAAGTCTTTATTTCGCATGGGGTTTGGTGCAGTTACATTGACTGGTCCTTCTACATGAGAATTGAAAATACAAAATAGCAGTAGTTCAATCACATCATCAATATGGACCCAGGACATCCACTGCTCACCACTACCAACTTTTCCACCCGCAAAAAGCTTAACAGGTAAACTCATTAATGGAAGTGCCCCACCTTCCTTACCTAAAATGACGCCAAACCTTGCATAAATGGTACGAATTTCGAGCGGTTCCGCTTGTTTAGCTGTCTTTTCCCATTCAACGACAACCTTTGCTAAAAAGTCATTACCAGCTTGCTTCGTCTCTTCTGTGAACATCTTGTCTTCGGAGATACCGTAAAATCCTACGGCAGATCCATTTATAAAAACGTCTGGTTTCTTATCAAGCTGCTTCATAATAGCTATTACTTTTTCCGTGGTTTCGATTCTGCTAGCTAAGATTTTATCCTTCTTTTGCTTGGACCAATATCCAAATAAGGATTCTCCAGCAAGATTTACGACACCATGGATGACAGGAAGTTGCTCAACAGGATAATCATAATCAATAAACGTTGCCATATCAGTATGTTGTTTGTTTTCGGGAGATCTTGTTAGGATGTACGTGTGGTGATTGCCTTTATGTAACGCCTTGACAAGGTGTTTTCCAACAAATCCAGTTCCACCAGTAATTAAGAAATTCATTCATCTAACCTCCTAGGCATTTTGAAGCTACGTACTAGGTGTGTCTCTATAATCATTATATGCTATAGTTATGCAATCTTACAGTTTCCACAATATTTTCATGTTAAAATAGGATTAGGAGGTGAGAACATTGACGAAAAAAATATCTCGAATTACGACACAGAAAAAAAGCAAAAGTCGCTATAATATTTATTTAGCTGATGGGGATCAGGATGTCTATGCGTTTAGTGTCGATGAAGCGGTATTAATCGAATATGGCCTCCGTAAAGGACTAGAGTTGGATCAATCAATGATCGAAACCCTTGAGAAAAAGGACACTATTCAAAAAGCATATTCTCTAGCGATAAACTTTTTAAGTTATCGTATGCGAACAAAAAAAGAGCTTCACGACTATCTCGTGAAAAAAGAGGTAGAACCGGAACATAGCAGTATCATCCTTGAAAAACTGACTGACGAAGGTTATGTGAATGATAAAGAATTCGCAACTGCCTTTGTACAAACGAGAATAAATACGTCCACGAAAGGTCCCTTACTGGTTAAAAAAGAGCTAATTGAAAAAGGAGTCACCCAGCTTATCGCAACCGAAGCAATTACGCAATATACATATGGCATCCAATACGAGAAAGCAGAAAAATGGGTAGACAAAAAACTGCGTTCCAGTAAAAAAGATTCTTTTCGTAAGCAAGTACAACAGCTGCAATCAAACTTAATCCAAAAAGGGTTTACCCAAGATGTTGTGCAAGATGTAACCCAATCAATGCAAGAGGAGAAAAATGATGACGAAGAATGGGATGCACTTGTTTATCAAGGGGAGAAATTAATTCGTAAATTTGAAAAGAAACATAGTGGCTTTGCATTTCGAAATAAAGTGAAGGAAGGTCTCTTCCGAAAAGGATTTTCAATGGAGAATATTAATAAATTTGTAGAGGAAAAAATAGTAGAGTAAAGGACTTGTGTTGAAAAGATAACAAGTCCTTCATCATGTTTACTTATCAATGAATATTTCATTGCGGCAATCGTCTTCTTGATAAATTTGTTTTGCGACCTCTTCTGGTCCCTTTAATCGTGAAGGATCATCGATATGGGAAGTCTTATCCCAAAATGGCGTATTCATACCACCCATGTAAACAGCAGTAATGGATGCTTCATTGTTTTCCAATTCTTTTTGTAAACTTTCCGTAAAACCTCTAACCGCGAACTTACTCGCACAATAGATCGATTCATTCACCTTTCCGCGTAACCCAGCAGTAGATATGATTGTTAAGATTCTACCTTTACTTTTTCGAATTAAAGGTAACGCAGATTTTACAGTTAAAATGGTGCCTTTAACATTTGTGTCTAATGTTTTATCGATATCTTCTGGTGTATAGTCTTCAACCGGACCGAATATACCGATTCCAGCATTATTGATAAACACATCCAGTTCACCTATTTGTTGAAAGGCGATACTAACAGAAGCATATTCCTGTACATCACAGAGAACCACTTCTGATTCCCCACCATTCTCGATTATTTCATGCTGCACGATATGTAGCTTTTCCCCATTTCTTCCTAATAAAAATACTTTGTACCCGTTACTAGCATATGTATGAGCTAAGGATCTACCTAACCCACTTCCAGCACCGGTAATCGCAACAGTTGGCATAATAACTCCCCCGAATTTCAGATTTGCTTTCTCTCATCCCCATGAGTTTACCCAAATTTTAGGTGATTTACCTGTAGAAAAATGAGTAGTATCATTTTCATTGTCTTAAACAATTGATAAAATGTAAAATGATAGGGTAGAAGGGGGATACATGAAATGAATTATCGATATAGTGATTATTCGATAGAGCAATTACGAGTAGAAATAGGTAAATTGAAAGAAAAAGCCCAAAAAGCGGAGCAATTAGGAAATATAAGTGAAGTTGCTGTTAACGAAAGAAAAATGCAAGTGGCTATGGCATATACACTCAATCCAGAAGATTTTCAATCCGATGAAATGTATGAACTGAACACTGATCCTGGTCACAAGTTTAAAATCAATTACATTAATGGTGTCTTTGCATGGGGTCATCGTATAAATTTACTGAATGAGGAATATGAAGAGGAAGAAGCGATTCCGATTTCATTATTAGGGAAAAAAGTAAATCAATCATGATAGATAAAAAAACAGCAGGTTGTTGTGCCTGCTGTTTCCTTCATTAAATTGGATTATCTCCAACATATAATTTATTTTGTAATTTGTGTTCAGAAAATATCCATCCGGTATAGGAGCTAATGATATTCATGTCACTATCTATTTGAACGACTGCAACAAATGGATAATATCCTTTGGAACGATACCTTAAATCGATAAAGCGTACTTCTGTATATGCATCAAATTCATTTACTTCCCAGCGATAAACAGGGGAAAAAGAAAGAAATGCAGAAATATTACTATCTTCTATGGCTTTATCCATAATCGGTGAATGTGGTAAAGGGACTTTTGTATAATCGTCCACAATTTCGATATGACCATTTTCCACAATTCCGACAAAGAATTTTTGGGAAGTTGTGATCGCAACACGCCAGTAATTATGTTTAAGCGTTGGAGATGTAGCAACTTTTTCTACATCAGGAAAATGATCATGAATTTTCTTAACAATTTCTTTTTTATCGTAATATCGTTTGATGTAATATAATAAAATTACGGCATAAATAATCAAGAATGTATATCCTGGATTCGCACCGAGTAACCATGCACCAATCCCAACTAAATGAAGGGTGAAAATATAAGGATCGAAAGTATTAATAAAACCGTGTGCGACCCATCGGTTAGTAAATGGTCTATATGCCTGTGTTCCGTAAGCATTAAAAATATCGACCAATACATGAATAATCACCGCTGCAAATGTCCATCCCCATAAATGCAGAAAACTGGTTTGCGGAACGAATAGGTGGATAATTTGAGCGATTAAAACTCCCCATATTAGGATTGCTGGAATAGAATGGGTGATTCCACGATGGTGACGAATATATGTGGCATTATTTTTAAGTTTAAGAACAGTATCGAAGTCTGGGGCGTGAGAGCCTACGATTGTTCCAACAAGAATTGCGTTAAATAGTGTAGGATCATTGTGCACAACAGGATCTAAAGTAGACAAGCCTGCAAGTGCAACACCCATTACGATATGGGTTCCTGTGTCCATCTATAATATGCCTCCTTAGAATAATTCTTAGTGAAGATAGAATAAAAGCACTCGATGTATATAGGCATTTTTTCAGTTGTATTTCTTATTGTACCATAAAGGACGTGATAATATGACAGATCAAATATTACAGGATTTTAACATTTCTGGGTTCCAAAAAGCTTTGCTCCATTGGTATGATCAGAATAAAAGAGATTTACCATGGCGTGAGAATCAGGATCCTTATCGAATATGGGTATCTGAAATAATGCTTCAACAAACAAAAGTCGATACGGTAATACCCTATTTTCACCATTTTCTCGAAAAATTCCCTACCGTTCAAGACCTCGCAGCTGCAGAAGAACAAGAGGTATTAAAAGCATGGGAAGGACTTGGTTATTATTCCCGAGCTAGAAACCTACAACATGCTGTACGTGAAGTTGTTACAGAATATAATGGTGAAATCCCAAGTACTCCGAAAGAATTAGGTTCCCTAAAAGGTGTCGGACCGTATACAAAAGGTGCCATTTTATCTATTGCATTTAATAAACCAGAACCAGCTGTAGATGGAAATGTAATGCGCGTTTTCTCTCGTTTATTACATATAGAAGATGATATAGCTCAAGCACGTACGAAAAAGCTATTTGAAGAGTATACTCGAGAGTTAATTTCCTCAGACGACCCATCTTCATTTAACCAAGCAATTATGGATCTGGGAGCAACGATCTGTACGCCAAAGGCTCCTACTTGTATGCTATGCCCTTTGCATGAATATTGTAGGGCGTTTGCCGACGGAGTACAAGAAAAATTACCAATTAAGCAAAAAGCCAAAAAGCCAAAACCTGTCCCATACGTTACCTTAGTCATAAAGAATAGGCATGATCAGGTTATTATTGAAAAACGATCAAATCAAGGTCTCTTAGCAAATCTTTGGCAATTTCCAATGATACCTTTAACAGAAGTAAGTATCGATCATATCGAAAATTGGTTTCGTTCTGAATACGGATTAAAAGTAAATATGAATGCTAAAATGGATCAAATAAAACATACGTTTTCCCATTTAGTTTGGCATCTGGAAGTTCATGAAGCTGAATTAGTAGAAGATCAAACGGTTGTCTCAGATGAACGTTTAAAACTAATAAACAAGAGTGATATTTCCCAATATCCGTTTCCGGTTTCCCATCAAAAAATCATTAAGTTAATAAAGTGAGGTCGTAACCTCCGACAATAATTTCCAAATAATGCTACATGAAATTAGCGAATTGTAATGGATAACATTCAATGAACTGGATAAATTAATTATTGCGGAGGTGATATTGATGGCTAAAAATCCTAAACAAGCTGCTTCAGGTACTAACGTTCAGAAAGTAAGACAACAGAATCAACAAGCGGCAGCAAAAGGACAACAAGCTCAACCAGGGCAACAAGGTCAGTTTGGCACTGAATTTGCTTCTGAAACTGATGCTCAACAAGTAAGAAAGCAAAATCAAAAATCTCAGCAAAACAAAAAATAAGTTACCTACCCTCAAATTTTTAATGCAAAAGAGCTTCCATTCTACTGGAAGCTCTTTTGTTACTTACCGATTAATAGTCATAATACTTTATATTTCGTTTTTTTAACTTTATAATAGATGACATATGAAAAAACATACATTCTTTGTCAGAAGGTGAAATGTATAGAAAGGAATAATGAAATGGCTGCTCCGAGAACAGGTTCCAAAATACAAATACATAGCTATAAACATAATGGCAACCTTCATCGCATATGGGATAACAGTATTGTGTTAAAGGGAACTGAAACGGTAGTTATCGGAGCTAATGATAAAACGGAAGTAAAGGAAAGTGACGGCAGAACTTGGATTACTAGGGAACCTGCTATTTGCTACTTTCACGCCAAGCATTGGTTTAATATTATTGGTATGCTTCGTAATGACGGAATATATTACTACTGTAATATCAGTTCACCTTTTGTATACGACGAAGAAGCACTAAAATATATTGATTATGATTTAGATCTAAAGGTTTATCCAGATATGACATTTGATGTATTGGATGAAGATGAGTATGCGTTACATAAAAAACAAATGAATTATCCAGTCGTTTTGGATCGGATTTTGTATAATAATATAGAATATCTACAGCGATGGGTAATGCAACGAAAAGGCCCTTTTTCTCCAGGATTTGTTGATCAATGGTATGAGAGGTTTTTAACATATCGGTGGTAATGAATAGGAAAATTATGACCTTGTTACGAACAGTAGCAGGGCTTTTCTACTTTTATCAGTAGTCATCATCATTTGAAATAATTATAATAAGGAAGTTGAAAACATGAGTAGTATCAAGCAGTATATGAAATTCGTAGCACCTTATAAATGGAAAATAGTATGGACAGTTATCATTGGCGTTTTTAAATTTGCTATCCCTTTATTAATACCGCTCATATTGAAGTATGTAATAGATGAAATTATCGATCCAGACAATGTAAAGGGGTTATCAACGGAAGAAAAAACTTATCGATTACTTTGGGTGATGGGTGGCTCCTTTATTATATTTTTGGTATTACGACCACCTATCGAATACATTCGACAATATTTAGCACAATGGGTAGGTAACAAAATACTTTATGATATAAGAGATCGACTATTTGATCATCTCCAAAAACTGAGCTTGAAATTCTATTCTCAGACAAAAACCGGGGAAATTATTTCCCGGGTAATACATGATGTCGAACAAACGAAAAATTTCGTGATGACTGGTTTAATGAATGTATGGTTAGATCTAGTTACCATTGCGATTGCAATAACAATTATGCTGACAATGGATATTTGGTTGACAATAGTTGCAATCATTCTATTTCCTTTCTTTGGGTTCTCGATCAAATACTTCTACGGAAGACTTCGACAATTAACGCGCGAACGTTCCCAGGCACTAGCCGAGGTTCAGGGGCATCTGCATGAGCGGGTTCAAGGTTTTCCTGTTACCAAAAGCTTTGCATTAGAAGATTACGAACAGGGACAGTTTGAAAAACGTAATAGTCAATTTCTTAATAAGGCATTAACTCATACGAGTTGGAATGCGAAAACTTTTGCGGTGACAAATACGATTACGGATTTAGCACCATTGCTTGTTATCGCGTTTGCAGGTTATCAGGTAATCAATGAAAATCTCACACTTGGAACGATGGTAGCTTTTGTTGCATATATGGAACGAGTATATAGTCCATTACGAAGATTGATAAATTCTTCAACAGTATTAGTGCAATCGATCGCCTCTATTGACCGTGTATTTGAATTAATGAATGAGAAGTATGATATTGTCGATAAACCAAATGCCAAAAAGCTTGATAGGGTAGAGGGCGCCATTGATATAGAAAATGTTACATTTAGCTATGAGGATAATGAAGAAAAAGTGTTGAAAAATGTTGACTTACAAGTGGATGCTGGAGAAACCATTGCGTTCGTTGGTATGAGTGGGGGAGGGAAATCTACATTAATCAGTCTCTTACCACGTTTTTATGATGTGACAGGTGGATCCATTAAAGTTGACGGCATGGATATCCGAGACGTAGAAGCACGCTCATTGCGAGATAATATTGGTATGGTTCTACAAGACAATATTCTATTCAGTGAATCCATTGCCATGAATATTCGAATGGGAAATCCGTTTGCTACCGATGAGGAAGTAATTGAAGCTGCAAAGGCAGCCAATGCACATGGATTTATTGAAGAGTTACCACAAGGCTATGATACGTTAGTTGGAGAGCGTGGCGTTAAACTTTCTGGTGGCCAAAAGCAACGGATTGCCATCGCAAGAGTTTTCTTGAAAAACCCACCTATCTTAATTTTTGATGAAGCCACATCAGCACTGGATTTAGAAAGTGAACATACGATACAGGAAGCAGTGGAAAAACTAGCATCGGATCGTACAACATTTATCGTTGCACACCGATTAGCAACAATTACACATGCTGATCGAATAGTCGTGATCGAAAACGGAGAAATAACGGAAATTGGATCACATGATGAACTAATGAAGAAAAAAGGCAGTTATTATGACTTGTATCAAGTGCAGCATTTGGATGATTAACTGTGTTACATTGTGCCCCTTCTGACAATCAGGAGGGGCATTTTAGTATGTTTGAACATGGGACACAAGTGGAGGAACATCGGCCACAACCGCCAGAACATCATCTACCAACATCAAAAAAATGCACTCTCCCTACAAGAAAAGTGCATCAATCCCTCAACCTCAACTAATTCTAAGACATCTGCTCGAATGCATGTCCGACTGCTTCAATTGTTTCATCAATATCTGCTTCGGTATGTTCCGTTGTTAAGAACCATGCTTCGTATTTAGATGGTGCTAAGTTAATTCCTTGTTCTAGCATTAATTTGAAGAAACGACCGAACGCTTCACCGTCACTCGCTTCAGCTTCCGCGTAATTAGTGACTTTACTTCCTTGACCAAAGTACACCGTCAATGCGCCACGTAATCGGTTGACAGAAATCGTCACGTCATGCTGATCGGCTTTTTCTAAGATACCATTCTCTAATCGCTCACCTAATTGATCCATTTTTTCATACACACCTTCTTGCTTTAAAACTTCTAAGCAAGCAATTCCCGATGCCATCGATGCTGGGTTACCAGCCATTGTTCCGGCTTGATAGGCAGGGCCTAATGGTGCTACTTGTTCCATAATATCTTTTCTTCCGCCATAGGCACCGATTGGTAGACCACCACCGATAATTTTACCCATAGCAGTCATGTCGGGTTCAATACCGTAAACTTGCTGGGCACTACCATAAGTGAAACGGAATGCCGTAATAACTTCATCGTAAATCACAAGTGCACCTGCTTCATGAGTTAAGTCATTTACTGATTGTAAAAACCCTTCATGTGGTTCCACGATACCGAAATTACCTACAATCGGCTCGACTAATACTGCTGCGACTTGATTCCCCCACGTATCTAGTGCCTGCTTATAAGCATCTAAGTCATTAAATGGGACGGTAATTACATCCTGTGCAACAGATTTTGGAATTCCTGCTGAGTCTGGGGTTCCGAGTGTAGATGGTCCAGAACCAGCTTGTACCAAAACAGCATCAAAATGGCCATGATAGCTTCCTGCAAACTTGATCACCTTGGTACGACCGGTATATGCACGGGCAACTCGGATGGTAGTCATGACAGCCTCTGTTCCGGAATTTGTGAAACGAACCTTCTCCAGGGAAGGGATTGCTTCTTTTAGCATTTTAGCAAATTTATTTTCTAACTTTGTAGGTGTCCCGTATAATACGCCGTTATTGGCAGCATTTGTGATAGCTTCTGCGATATGTGGATGGGCATGACCGGTTATAATTGGACCATATGCAGCCAAATAATCGATATATTTATTACCATCTACATCCCAAAAATAAGCTCCTTTAGCACTTTCCATATATATAGGGGAGCCACCACCGACAGCTTTAAAGGCACGGGATGGTGAATTTACTCCACCAACAATATGCTCCAATGCTTCTTTATGTAATGCTTCTGATTTTGAAAAATTCATCCTAATCCTCCTAAAAATAACTTCCTATCTAGTTTAACCTACTTCCGATGCAAAATTAAATGACAAGCTTTACCGGAAACATGCATATGTATGAATTAATAATGATGATAGAAGGAGATCACATGAAGATTATACCGTGGATATTGATAGCAGTAATTTGTTATATTGTCATAAAATGTCTCACTGTATTTATCAATGGGAGGAAATATAGCTTTGGAAACGAAATGCGGCAGAGTAGTTTTTCCTCTGAAATTTTTTATACCTTATTAGTTACGTACATCATTGTAATTATTGGGTTCGGTCTTATATATTTTATTTTATCATTTGAGGGGATTCTATTAATTGAGAACGGGGAAGTAAGGGAAGTTAGTGTCCTGGGTTCCATCATCCATTCGATGTATTTTAGTGGCGTTACGATGTTAACGATTGGTTATGGAGATGTAACACCGATAGGATTTGGGCGACTAATAGCGTTAATTGAGGCACTTATTGGATATATTTTACCAACAGCATTTGTGTTGCGATTGGTACAGAATACTCGAGATAATCGTGATCAATAGCATCTAGGATTAGCAAATGTTATAGTGAAGATAGACTTAATGTTTGGAGGTTTTTACACATGACAGTAGAAGTTGGAAAACAAGCACCTGCGTTTACATTACCTAATCAATCAGGGGAGACAGTGAATCTTTCTGATTATAAAGGGAAGCATGTAGTTTTATATTTTTACCCGAAAGATATGACACCTGGGTGTACAACAGAAGCATGTGATTTCCGTGATAACCATGAAAGCTTCGGCGAGCTAGATGCCGTCATTATAGGCGTAAGTCCAGACCCGGTAGAACGCCACCAAAAATTCATTGATAAGCATGAGCTTCCATTTGAACTATTAGCAGATGAGGATCATAAAGTTGCGGAAGCATACGATGTTTGGAAATTGAAGAAGAACTTTGGTAAAGAATATTATGGCATCGAACGCTCTACGTTTATTATCGATAAAGAAGGAAAATTACAGAAGGAATATCGCAAGGTAAAAGTAGATGGACATGTGGAAGATGCACTCACATTTATCCGCGATAACCTAGCATAAAAAAACAGCCATTAGGCTGTTTTTTTATATTAAATTTATATGACTTAGTGATATACACCGTTTTGCTGGAATAGTATGTAGTAATTAAAGTTTGTACAACTAGTAAAAGAGGTGTAGCTATTGGGATTGTATGAATCTGTTCGAACGAAATCAAACTCCTTTGTGCATATTAATCTATATTTTATGGTGAAGCGCGTTGTTGATATTATTATAAGCTTAGCCCTTCTCCTCCTTCTATCCCCACTATTCTTAGGTATTTGTTACCGAATCTATCGGAAAGAAGGAAAACCTATCTTTTATCGAGATTTACGGGTAGGAAAAAATGGACGAACTTTTATGATGTGGTCATTTCGAACCATGATGCATTCGTCAAAGGTTATTCGGTCCCTTCCGCCACACCCTTTTCCGAATTCCTGGGAGAAAGGTGTACCTAGTTATTTTAAATTTATAAGAGATAAAAACAGAGCATACACAATAACTGGTACATGGCTTCATAAATATCATTTGGAAAAGCTACCACAATTAATTCATGTGATCAAAGGGGATATGAGTCTTGTGGGGCCGAGTCCAGAAATACTTGAAATCACCCAATATTATAATCGATATCAAGCAAGCAGACTGAAGCTAAGACCAGGTATAACTGGGTATGCTCAAATAAATGGTGCTACAAACGAAAATCATGGGCAGAAAATAAAATATGATGTCTATTACATTAATAACTACTCCTATAAACTGGATGTAAAAATACTCTATCATATCATTAAACGAATAATGGCAAAATTATTAGAATGATTGGATGGCTAATTTTAGATCTCCCTTATTCACAATTCTATAGAAAACGTTTAGTATAGTATGTAGGATTTTCTATCGATTGATGTGAAGGGGGAGATTGTTTTGGTTATCGTATTCTCTGCAAAGATGTCAACGAAACACCAAGAAGCATTACGAGAAAAATATCCAAATCAAACATTTAATTTTTGCAATGGAATGATTGAAGCAAAAGACGAATTATCTGATGCAGATATACTTGTTACATATGGAGAAGATCTGGATGAAGCGTTAATCGAAAGGGCAAGGAAATTAAAATGGATTATGGTATTATCGGCTGGGATGGATCGAATGCCGTTTGAGGCGATTGCCAAGCGAGGTATTATCGTCACTAACGTGAAGGGCATACATAAAGTGCCGATGGCTGAATATGCAATCTCCATGTTATTACAAGTATATAGACAAGCAGACAAAATTTACGAAAAGCAAAAAGCAAGGGAATGGGGTCGATCCGTTCGCATGCTTGAAATAACCGGAAAAACGATGGTCGTTCTAGGGACAGGTGCAATTGGACAAGAAGTAGCAAGATTGGCCAAGGCTTTTCAAATGAAGACCTATGGTGTATCGAGAAGTGGACGCACTGTTGCATATTTTGATGAAACATATCAAACATTGGAATTGAAAAAAATACTACCAGAAGCGGATTTCATTGTGTCTGTCTTACCGAGTACAGAGGAAACAAAGTATTTGCTAACTGATGATCATTTTAAACAGATGAAAAACGAAGCGGTCTTTTTAAATATGGGCAGAGGCGATCTAGTAAAAGGTTCTACTATCGAAAAAGCGATTCAAGACAACGAAATAGCTCATGCTGTGTTGGATGTATTTGAAGAAGAACCGTTACCGAAGGATCATCCATTATGGAATCTGGAAAATGTTACGATTACACCACATTTATCTGGTATTTCACCAAATTATGTGCCACGTGCATTGGATATTTTTGCAAAGAATTTAGATAAATATGTAGTAGGACAAACCGATGATTTAATCAATTATGTTGACGTGACAAGGGGGTATTAAGTATGCGGATATATACAAGATCAGGTGATAAAGGAAAAACGTCATTAATTTATGGTAAACGAGTAGCAAAAAATGATTTGCGTGTAGAAGCATATGGTACATGTGATGAAGCCAATTCTATGATCGGGCTAGCACTTAGTTTTCTCGAGAGCTCGGATTGGTCCGAAAAAGACAAATTTCTTGAAACAATGCATCGCGTGCAAACGATCTTGTTTCATGTAGGGGCAGAGCTAGCGACTCCTAGTGATAAAGAAGTTACTTGGAAGTTAAAACAAGAACATATTCAAGAATTAGAAGATCAAATAGACAAGTGGGATAGCGAACTAGAGCCGCTAAAAAACTTTATTTTACCTTCTGGAAACAGTACATCAAGTGCTCTACATACCGCAAGGACAATTGTAAGACGTGCCGAACGAACAGCGGTAGGATTAGTAGGGGAAGAAGTGAAAAATCAACTCGTTGTATCTTATCTCAACAGACTATCTGATTTCTTATTTGTAGCGGCTCGTTATGTGAATAAGGAATTAAACGGGAAAGAAATACCATTACAAGCAGATGTTTAATATGGAAGCAAGCAGTAAAACATAATACTACTGCTTGCTTATTTATTTTTATCCATTAGTTATATTAATTATCAGGATACAATATACTTATATTGACAGAATGCGGTTGAACAGCGTAAACTAATTATAAAGATTATAAACTAATAATATTATCATTCATAGAATTTATATTGAAAGTGAGGTGCATGGCGGTGTCTGAAAAGAAATTACAAAAAGCGATTGATCGTTTGAAGCAATCTGGTGTCCGGATTACACCACAACGTCATGCGGTGCTTGATTATCTCCTCAACGCAATGGTTCATCCTACTGCAGATGAAATCTACAAAGCACTAGAAGGTAAATTTCCAAATATGAGTGTTGCCACAGTGTATAACAATTTGCGCGTATTACGTGAAATAGGTCTTGTACGGGAACTTACGTATGGTGACTCGTCAAGTCGTTTCGACTGTAATACATCGGAGCACTACCACATTATTTGTGAAGAGTGCGGCAAAATTGTAGATTTCGATTATCCATCATTGGATGAAGTGGAATCGTTAGCTGAACAGGTAACGGGTTTTGAAGTTAGTCATCATCGAATGGAAGTATACGGTAAATGTGAAGATTGCAAAGAACTTCATACACAGAAACAGTAAACAAAAGCCAAATGCGACGTTGCATTTGGCTTTTACATTATGAGGTTATCATCTCAACATGTACCCATTTCCGTACACTATTAATGAGCCAAATGTTGGTACATGCGTTTAACTGATCTACCGTAATCCTTCGTTCTTCTATGATTCCATCCTTTAATAATGATGATCGGAAAGTTCCTGCTAATAACCCTGATGCAACAGGTGGCGTATACAGTTTGCCTTCCATCTCCACAACGACATTCCCTATGGTGAATTCCGTTACTTCCTTTTCCTCATTCCATAACAATACATCGAAAACATGTGGGGATTGTTCTTTCATACGTTCATAGACCGATCGATTGGTTGTCTTATGGTATAAGAACACATCGTTTTTTTGAACCGGTTCCTTACTAAGGGATACACGTACAGATTCGGTAATCGGCGGTGATTCCTGTACTTCAATTTTTGTTTCACCGTTACTCGATACAAGTAATCGGACTTTCCAGTATCCACTACTTTTCCCCTCAGCTATTTGCATTAGTTGCGCTCCGACTTTTTCGGTATCGATATGGAACTGAAAAAAATCAGCAGATCGCTTCAATCGTTCGAGATGCTCTTCCCATACAATATACGCTCCATCACGTAATCCAAACGTTTCAAGTAATTGAAAATCAGCAGGGCTATTGGTTAAAATCTTTGCTTTTGTCAGGACTTCATCGTATTCCTCTTTACTTGTAGAATCCCAAGTTATTCCGCCTCCGACACCGTATTGTGCATGCCCAAAAGTGTTATCAATTAAAACCGTACGAATTGGCACGTTAAAAATTGCTTCTTTTTCAGGGGTTATAAAGCCAATAGTTCCACAATAAACTTCGCGTGGACTTGTCTCTAATTCATGAATGATTTTCATTGTACTAACTTTTGGTGCACCTGTAATGGACCCACAAGGAAAAAGTGCTTTAAAGATATCAGTGACAGTTGTCTCTGGTTCAACCTCAGCAGTCACGGTAGAAGTCATCTGATAAACCGTTGGATATTCCTCAATGGTAAAAAGCTGAGGTACTCGCACTGTACCAGCTTTAGCAATTCTTCCTAAGTCATTTCGTAATAAATCAACAATCATCACATTCTCCGCACGGTTCTTTTCCGAGTGGTAAAGCCACTCTGCATTGGCTGCATCTTCTTTCAAAGTCTCACCCCGACCGATGGTTCCTTTCATCGGCTTGGTTGTAATTTTCCCATCCTTTAAATGAAAAAATAATTCTGGAGAAGCGGATAATATCTGGTGACTCCCTATGTCTAGGTAAGCACTGTAATTTGCTGATTGTGATGCAGCAAGCTGATTATAATAGGCGATAGCATCTCCTTGAAAATCCGATGATAATCGAATGGTATAATTTACTTGATAGGTATCGCCCTGGGCAATATAGTCTTTAATTTTAGCAATCGACTGGTTATATTTATTGATATCTGTTTGAGGCTCCCACGTATCCGTGTGAAAATGATTGCTACTAAGTAAGGGTTCAGAAGTGGGTTTATGAAAAATGCCAAACCATAGTAGTGGCATGGTTGAATTTTCGTGCACGGCAAAAGCTGAATCGAATGCAGGGGCTGCTTCATAAGAAAGATAGCCGGCCGCATAGTAACCATTATGGATAGCGTCTTGAATTTTATTTAGACATGGAAGTATTTCCTCTACCGAATGAGCTACGATCACATCAACCGGGTCCTTAAAGCATAGCGGCTCTTTCTTCCCATTGTCATGAATGAAATCGAAATATAATTCGTGATTCATGTTACGCAACTCCTATCCGTAAAGAAATTAGCCAATAGTTGTAATCCTTCTTCCGATAATATAGCTTCAGGGTGTGATTGGATCCCTTCCACATTAAAATCGTTATGCCGTATCGCCATTATTTCCCCTTGCTCTGTCTGTGCACTGATCGTGAAACTGTTTGGGAGAGATTTGTTATCTACAATTAAAGAATGATATCTAGTAACATTTAAAGGATTTTTCAAGCTATGAAAAATCCCCTTTTCATCATGTATAATAGAAGAAACTTTTCCATGCATCGGTTTAATTGCCTTCGTTACATTACCTCCAAAAGCCTGGGCAATAATCTGATGCCCTAAACACACCCCTAGAATGGGGATATCCTTATAGAAGTGTTCCACTATACTTAGACAAATTCCTGCATTATCTGGATTACCAGGACCAGGTGATAAAAGAATATGAGAAGGATTTAATTGTTCAATTTCTTCTATTGTAATAGTATTATTTCTGACAACAGTAACTTCCTTATTTAATTGGCGTATATATTGAACTAAGTTATATGTAAATGAATCGTAATTATCTATAATTAATATCAATCTTATCATCCTTTATTTCAACGAGTAGAAAATAATATGTAAGTAAGCCTCCTTCATTATATTTTTATAACATAAAAAAATCCACCCTAATCGGTGGATAATGTTATTACTTCTTATTCGTTTGATCTTGTTTCTCTTTTAGTTCTTTTCTATATTTAGGACTATTGTATTTTTCATCAAACTCTTTACCTTCTAAATCTTTGTCTAAAGTAAGTGGCTGGTCACAATGCATACATGCATCAACACGCCCTAACATTTTCGTTGGCTTCTCACAGCTCGGACATATTATGGAAACCGCACGTACGGAGAATAAGCCGATCCAAAAATATATAACACAACTAAAGACAACAAATAACACACCAATCACAAAAAATATTGCCATTAGCCATTCAATTTTCTTCGTTAATATTCCACCATACATAAATAGGATTCCAACGAAAACCATAATTAAGGCAAAGGTACGGATTTTATTTATTTTGCTTGAGTAGACAAGTTGAGACATACCTATTTTCCTCCTTCAATAATTCATGAATAGTATAGCATACTTTGGACTACCTTTAGAATTAATAAATAGTATAGCTTAGTTGAAAGGGAGAAGTGGAAAAGCTGAATTGAATGAAGGAAGCTATTATATAGGAAAAGAAATTCAGGAAACCTAATTCCTGTAAGTTACAAAAGTATTATAAAGAGCTGGTGTATTGGTGAAATAACGTATTCTCTGCATGTATTAATTTGTATTAAATTAGTTGTTGACTTTGGATATATAACCGTGGTAAAGTTAAATCCGTCGCTAATCACACGATTTAACGACAACTTACAAAAAAATATATTAATTACTTGTTGACTTTCAGTTAAGTAATATGGTATATTATTAGAGTCGCTGATTTGAGAGGCGGCGCAATTAAATAACCAAAATAAAAAAACAATTTAAAAAAGTTGTTGACATCAATTGGTTAGTCTGATATGATATAAAAGTTGCTGTTAAAAAGCAGCACACAAAAATTGCTCTTTGAAAACTGAACAAAACAACCAGTATGTTAAGACAGAAAAACAACCCTGTTTTTCTAAAAAAGCAACAAATCTAGAAGCTAGTGTTTCTAGTAGCTAAGAACTTTCATATGATTGA
>NZ_JBHUMI010000040.1:0-16029 GCF_042684965.1 Ornithinibacillus salinisoli | reverse complement strand
TTGAGTTAAACTTGGTTAAGTACTTCAATCGTAGCATAGTCAATGGGACTTTTTGTGTTTGAATATATTATTTCAAACACCAGGAAATTATAAAATTTAATGCCTGTGGATACTTCTTGGCAGGAACAGCCACGTCCAGCTCCAGCGCTCAGCGACTAGCGCAACTTCCCTCACCTTCGTACGATAAGTCAACATCGGCTTCCTTCGGGCGCCGTGTTTCCTTTATCTCCTACGGCTCAGTCCAGTTCGTACGTCGCTAAACGGGCGCTTGCGCTTTTGTTCTTTGGTTGTTTTCTAAAGGGTAAGGCGGAATGGAGTACACAATGCTTTTATATCGCAATTTTGTATGGACTAAGGTTATATATAACTTGATCGAGGAGGAACTGTGATATGCGATATGTAATATTATTTTTGTCTTGTATATTAGTTATTGCTTGCTCCAATCAAAGGGAAGAGGAATTGGATTATGACGAGCCGTCAGAGGAGGCAAGTAAACAGAATGCGGAACTGTATGAAGAAGTAGCATCAAACTTAAACGAGCCATGGGAAATTGTATACCATAACGAAGTATTTTACATTAGTGAACGTGATGGCTATATTGTGTCGATTAAAGATGGTTCGCAAATTAGAAAACCTGTTCACTTGAAAAAAGATTTATCTAATCAATCGGAAGCGGGTTTATTAGGAATTGCGTTTCCATCTGATTTTACGGATATCGCTTATGCTTATTATTCTTATCAGGAGGAAAGTGATTTTTTTCAAAGAGTGGTGGAAATAAAAGATCAAGGAGATTATTGGGAAGAGACGGAAGTTCTTTTAGATAAGATTCCAGGTGGAAACTATCACCAAGGTGGCAGAATTGAAATTGGACCAGATGAAAAGTTATATATTACTACTGGTGACGCTACAATTCCTGAGTTAGCACAGGACCTTGAAAGTCTTGCAGGAAAAATTTTGCGCATGAATGTAGATGGTACGGTTCCAACAGATAATCCTTTCGACGATTCCTATGTCTATTCTTTTGGACATCGGAATCCACAAGGGCTAGCATGGGTTGGTGATCAATTATATGCAACAGAACATGGGTCAAGTGCCCATGATGAATTAAATAAAATAGAAAGAGGACATAATTATGGTTGGCCTATTATTCAGGGAGATGAAAATCAAGAAGGTATGGAAACGCCACTAATTCATTCAGGAAACGAGACATGGGCACCATCTGGAATGACTTATTATAATGAGAATCTCTATTTTGCTTCACTAAGAGGGGAAGGGCTACGAAAAGCTAACCTTGATACATTAGAAGTTAGTTTGGTCGTTTCCGATGTTGGTCGTATTCGTGATGTTTTAGCAAACGAAAATGGAATATATTTTATCACAAATAATACAGACGGACGTGGTAATCCAATAGAAGGAGACGATAGGCTATACTATATAGCCGCAAACAAATTAGATTAATAAGCCAATGCTAAGGGAAATTTAGAAATTCTAAGTAACCCTTAGCTTTTTTAGTTATGTCTGAATGTATTCAGGGAAAGATAAAGTGTAATTATTGGTATTTCATAAAACTAGTTGCCTAACTTGTATATACAAGATATAATGTTCAAGCGACATGTATATACAAGTTCAATTGCAATAGAAGGAGGTATTTTTGATTGAATAACGAAAATGAAGTATTAATATATGCTCCAATAAGCGGGAATATTGTTCAGCTAGAAGAAGTTCCAGATCCGACTTTTTCCCAAAAGATGATGGGAGATGGAATCGCCATTGAACCTACGGACGGAAAGGTAGTCGCACCATTTGATGGCGAGGTTGTGCAAATTTTTCCTACAAAGCATGCCATTGGTTTAGTAAGTGATTCTGGTATTGAAGTTTTAATTCATATTGGTTTGGAAACGGTTGCCTTAAAAGGTGAGGGCTTTGAAACACATGTCCGGCAAGGAGATAAGGTGAAAGCTGGAGAACCATTAGTAACATTTGATTTGGAATTTATTAAGGAAAAGGCTAAAAGTCTTGTCACGCCAATTGTCATTACAAATGGTGATCAATTTGAAGGATTGGAAAAAACAGAAGAGAAAGATGTTGTTGCATTAGACTCGGTACTTTTAGGAACGACAGTAAAAGGGCAAAAAGACTCAAAAAATAGTGATCAAATGAAAACGCCAACAAGTGGCATGCAATATAGTCAAGAGGCATTAGATATTGTAGCTGCTGTTGGAGGCGTCGATAATATAAATGCAGCGACTCATTGTGTGACACGTCTACGTTTTGCACTTGAGGATGAAAGTAAAGTAAATGAAGAAGCATTGGAAGAAATGCATCTAGTAAAAGGTTCTTTTTCAGCAAATGGCCAGTATCAAATTGTAATTGGTCAAGGAACAGTTGATAAGGTATATAAGGCCATGGTAAATGAGACTGGTATTCAAGAAGCGACGAAGGAGGATGTAAAAGCTGCCGGCGGGAAAAACCAGAACCCAATACAGCGTGCAATTAAAGTGCTAGCTGATATTTTTATTCCTATATTACCTGCCATTGTAACAGCCGGTTTGTTAATGGGGATTAATAATATTTTAGCGAACCCAGGTATATTTGGTAGAGAATCACCCGCATTAATTGAAACGTATCCACAGTGGGCTGGTATTGCAGATATGATTAATATTATTGCAAATACCGCATTTACTTTCTTGCCAGCATTAATAGGGTGGTCAGCTGTTAAGCGATTTGGGGGACATGAACTATTAGGTGTTGTACTTGGATTAATTTTAGTACATCCTGATTTGATGAATGCTTGGGGTTATGGCTCTGCATTAACAGAAGGTGACATTCCAACTTGGGATTTATTCGGTTTTGAGGTGGAAAAAGTCGGATATCAAGGCCAGGTGCTACCAGTATTATTTGCATCATGGGTACTTGCTAAGATCGAGATATTCCTTCGAAAACGTGTTATTGATTCCTTACAACTATTAGTAGTTGCTCCTGTCGCATTGTTAATAACTGGTTTTCTTGCATTTATTATTATTGGACCGATTACATTTACACTTGGTAATTGGATTACAGATGGATTAGTAGCAATCTTTGACACAGTACCAATTATCGGTGGACTTGTTTATGGCGCATTATATGCACCACTAGTTATTACAGGAATGCACCATACATTCCTAGCAGTAGATTTGCAATTATTAGGAAGTACGGAAACGACTTTCTTATGGCCAATCGTTGCTTTATCTAATATTGCACAAGGTGCGGCAGTATTTGCCATGATGCTGGCAGCTAAGGACGAAAATTTAAAAGGTCTTGCTGGGACATCCGGAATATCAGCTTGGCTAGGGATAACAGAACCAGCAATGTTTGGTGTAAACCTACGTTATCGATACCCGTTCTTTGCAGCAATCATTGGTACAGCTATTGCAGGTGCGTTTATAACACTACAAAATGTAAAAGCAAATTCCATTGGCGTAGGAGGTATTCCAGCACCGTTATCTATCGTTGCCTCGGATTGGATCTCATTCTTAATCGGAATGGCAATTGTTATCGTTGTACCATTCATCGTTACGTACCTTATTGCAAAACGAACATTAGATTAACCAATTAACGAAGTAGGAGTGAAACACGTAATGAACGAAGCATGGTGGAAAAAGGCAACTGTATATCAGATTTATCCGAAAAGCTTTCATGATACAACGGGTAATGGTATTGGTGATATACAGGGGATTATTCAAAAGCTAGACTATCTAAAAAAACTAGGTATCGACGTTATTTGGTTAACACCTGTTTATCAATCACCACAAAAAGATAACGGTTATGATATTAGTGATTATTATGCCATTGAACCAACCTATGGAACAATGGAAGATTTTCAGCGATTATTGGATGAAACCCATGCACGTGGGATGAAGTTAATTATGGATTTAGTTATTAATCATACGTCAACGGAACACGAATGGTTTAAACAGTCTGCATCTTCCAAGACGAATGCTTATCGAGATTTCTATATTTGGAAAGATCCGGTGGATGATTCTGAACCAACCAATTGGGAATCAAAATTCGGCGGAAATGCTTGGCAGTATGACGAAAAAACAGGTCAATACTACTTACACTTATTCGATGTTACCCAAGCCGATTTAAATTGGGAAAACAAAGCAGTAAGAGAAAAATTAGTAGAGATGATTCAGTTTTGGGCGGAAAAAGGGATAGATGGGTTTCGGTTGGATGTCATCAATCTTATTTCAAAAGATCAGCATTTTCCAAATGACGAAACAGGTGACGGTAGAAAATTCTATACCGATGGACCACGCGTTCATGAATACTTACATGAAATTAACCAAGCTGTCTTCTCCCCATATAACATGATGACGGTTGGGGAGATGTCATCTACAACACTAGAAAATTGTGTCCTTTACACAAATCCAGAACGTAAAGAATTAGATATGACATTTCAATTTCATCATTTGAAAGTAGACTATCCAAATGGGGAAAAATGGACAAAGGCTCCATTTGATTTCATTAAATTAAAAAAGATACTTTCTCATTGGCAGGTTGGTATGCACGTAGGTGGTGGTTGGAATGCACTATTCTGGTGTAACCATGATCAGCCACGAGTGGTATCACGTTTTGGAGATGAGGGCGAGTACTATAAAGAATCTGCAAAAATGCTTGCTACAACCATCCATATGATGCAAGGAACACCATATATTTATCAAGGGGAAGAAATTGGCATGACAAACCCTAATTTTACATCTCTTGATCAATATCGTGATGTCGAATCCATCAATGCTTATGAAAATTTAAAGGGAAAAGGGAAGTCTGATGAAGAAATAATTGCAATCTTACAGCAAAAATCTCGAGATAATGCACGAACACCAATGCAATGGTCAGACGAAGCAAATGCTGGTTTTACTACGGGAACCCCTTGGATAGCGCCAGCACCAAATTATCCAGATATAAATGTGGAGAAGGTATTACAAGAGCATAATTCTGTTTTTGAGCATTATCAAAAGTTAATTGAGCTACGTAAAAAGTATGATATTATTACGTATGGGGACTATCAATTATTAATTGCTGATGATCCTCAAATCTTTGCTTATACACGAAATTGGCATAACGAAACACTAATTGTGATTAACAACTTTTATGCAGATGAAGTTACATTAAATTTGAATGTAGAAGGATCAGAGAATGGTCAATTACTATTAGCAAACTATCCAGATTCACCAAAGAAGCTAAGAGAAATGATACTAAGGCCATATGAGTCAGTCGTGTATTATGTAAAAAAATAGAGGTTTTAGGAAATGCACAAGAAATACTTATCCATTTATGATGACTTAGTAAATAAAATACATGCCAACGTATTTCCAGTAAATACATTGCTTCCATCGGAAAACGAATTAACAAGCAGTTACCAGACATCCCGCGAAACGATTCGGAAGGCTTTGAACTTACTTTCCCAAAATGGCTATATTCAAAAAATCCGCGGGAAAGGCTCCGTTGTACTAGATGTTCATAAATTCTCTTTTCCTGTATCTGGCATTGTTAGTTATAAAGAGTTAGCTAATCAATTAAACCTATCGACGAAAACGATCGTCCAGGATTTAGGATACGTAAAAAATGACCATGAAGTCGTGCAGGAAATTGCGAATACCGATGAACGTGTATGGAAGGTTATCCGAATTAGAGAAATATCTGGTGAAAGAATTATATTGGATAAAGATTATTTTAATGAAAAATATATTCCCATACTTTCAAAGGAAATTTGTGAGGATTCGATCTATCAGTATATTGAAGATGAATTAGGATTGACAATTGGTTTTGCGCAAAAAGAAATTACTGTTGAAGAACCTACAGAAGAGGATCGAGAACGATTAGACCTTGAAGGATATGCGAATATTGTGGTTATAAGAAGTCATGTATATTTAGATGATACAAGTTTATTTCAATACACCGAGTCTAGGCATCGACCAGATAAATTTCGTTTTGTTGATTTTGCAAGAAGAGTTAATACTTAATTCGAACTTGTAATGTTGGGGGAATCATGATGACTCGTTTTGTCAAACGACTCGGATTTTTATTTAAACTTCGAAAATCAATTCCATTTTTTAAGGATTTCTTTTTGTCGAGGGAAGTAAGTCTATTTAAAAAGATGTTTTTCTTTTTCTTTATTTTAGGGTATGTCTTATTTCCATTTGACCTTATTCCTGATTTTTTATTAGGACTGGGGTTGTTAGATGATATTACAATTGCAATCCTCTTCCTACAATTAATGGTGAAGAACGCTCCAAAATCTTTAAAAGACAAGCATGACCTATAGATAAACAAAAATCTAGGGATTTAATCCCTAGATTTTTTATCTTCTTTATTATCCGGAATATACTTTGTATAATACGCTGCAAAAATCAAGCAAATTAAGGTTAACGCCCAGGTTACAGCCCCTGTCCATTGCAGGTCAATACGCAAACCAATGATTAAAATAACTGCACTTAATAGTAAAAAAACAAACGTTAAATATCGTTTCACATTATACACCTCAAAGGTACAAATTAACATATCTTACTTTATTTATAACACAAAGCAATTACGTTATGAAGCGTAAACCCAATTAGTTACCAGCAACATCTCTTTTCGTGAAAAACACCCAAGTTACTACCATGAAAATAACATAGTAAACGAGTAATACGGTAATGGAAAAGCCCATTGTCATACCTTCGACCCACGGGGAGCTCCCATCTGCATATCGCTTTAAATCTGTATTGGCGAAAAGAATATATTTCGCCCAGTCACGGTCACTAAAAAAGCCAACGATTGAATTTCCTGCCATCATTAAGAATATAGCGACACCAATTGCGAGCGTGCTGTTACGGAAAGCAGCCGAAATCATAAAGGCAAAAGTAGCCATCATTACTAAATTCACAAGGCTATACCCATACCCAGAGAAAATCTCGTTAATGATTGATATTTGAGCCCAAGCACCATCCTGTTGCATCACCAAATGCGGATTTATTCCTTCGAATCCAAAAAAGATAGATCCGATAATTAAGGAAAAAACAAATACGAAAAGTAATGTGAACAAGGCAAATAGTAATACGGAAATATATTTTGAAAGTAATATCAAATGTCTTGAAATTGGTCGTATAAGCAACAGCTTAATTGTTCCCCAACGAAATTCACTTGCTACAATACCTGCGGCGATTATTATCGTCAGTAAGCTAACTACGGATAACATTGCTCTATTGTCCATGATGAATCGCCATGCTCCATACTGTAAAGGTTGAATATCATTTTCTAAATAGTAATTGTTTTTATCAACCGTTTCCAAGTTATAACCAATAATGGATTCAGAAAACTCATCACCTTTAATTTCATCATTTTCTTTCAAAAGTGTCTCATTTTCATTTTGCAATTCTTCACGCCAATTATCTTCAGAATATTTGTCTGTCTCATCAAATGTATTTGTTAATGCAGCAAATCCAATAACAAGGATAGCTAAAATGATGTACATTGCCCAAGTTGATTTTCGAATATATATTTTTATTTGTTCGTTTATAAGCAATTTCATAAATCTAACCAATGACATTCTCTCCAATCAAATCAAAGAATTTATCTTCTAATGTTACTTTTGATATTCCAACTTGGAAGACGTTAATTTCTTCGGCAACAAGCAGACGAATTAATTCTGGAATATCTGCTTTATTGTACTGGAATGACAGAGAATCTTCCTCAACGTCTACATCAATTTCATACTTCTCTTTTAGAAGATTCTTCGCCTTATCAATTGGAGAGACTTCCATTTGAACTTGACTTAGATTTTCTTGTGCTGCTTCTTGTTGATCATTGACAGACTGAATAGCTATCATTTCACCGTTTTTGATGATGCCAATACGATCACAAACCTGTTCGATTTCGGCTAATAAATGGCTAGAGATAATAACGGCTACTTGTTGTTCTCTAGCAATCTTACGTATATATTCACGGATTTCTCGTATCCCAGCTGGATCAAGTCCATTCGTAGGCTCATCTAGAATTAAAATAGAAGGATTATGTAGTAATGCTTGAGCAATTCCTAGTCGTTGCCGCATTCCTAATGAATACCTACCTACTTTTTCTTTGATTACTTTTTCTAACCCTACAAGGGAGATTACTTCTTGGATTCGTTCTTTTGAAATTCCCGGGATCATGCGGGCATAGTGCTTCAAGTTTTGCCAACCAGACATAAAAGGATACATTTCAGGATTTTCAACGATTGCTCCAACTTCCCGTACTGCTTCCTTATAATTGGTTGTAATACTTTTTCCTAAGATCCTTACATCTCCATCCGTAAGTCGCATTAAACCAACCATCATTCGGATTGTAGTTGTTTTACCTGCGCCATTTGGACCAATAAAACCAAATACTTCTCCTTTGTGTATGGAAAAGGATAGTCCTTTAATAATTTCTTTTTTTCCTATCGTTTTTTTTACATCTATTAGTTCCATTGCTACATCAGACATTACGTTATCCTCCAAAAATTAATTATTCTTCAATCAACGTTTTCGGTTTTCTAACAAGACACATGATACCCGCAATTAAGTATAGAATCCCTGCAAATATACCTGCGCCAACTGTAATTACAGCAAATATAACGGATGTTACAATAAAGATGATACCAGCAATCTTAGGGTTCTTGTTGCCTTTAAGTAGGAACATTGCGATAATACCTAAGACAATAGCGATTAATGAGGAAACAAGCAGATATACTCCTCCAGTTCCCATTGTTGCTATCATATCATTGAGAGAAACCCCTAAATCTTCTGGACTTTCATTTAACATATCTTGTACAAGGTCAGGATTATTTTTCAACCATAAAAATAAACCTCCGAAAAATGCTAGAATTCCATATAAAAATGCACCAATAATACCTAAAATTACTTCTCCTGTTCTTTTCATAAAAAGCACCTCCATAAAATTGTCTTACCTGTAGTACGGAAACTAATAATAAAATGTTTCATATTAAATATAACATTGTATTTACTTTTATTAACAGATTTAAAACGTTATAATAAAGAAAACGAATATTCTAATAATGGGGTGAGTTTGTGCGTGAAGTTGTAATTATTGAGGGATGTCGCACGGCAGTCGGAAGAAGAAAAGGAAGTTTTACTCATTATCGTGCCGATGAGTTAGCTGCAGTGGTATTAGAACAACTAGTCAATCGTTCAAGAATAAAGAAAGAAGATGTAGAGGACGTTATTTTTGGTTGTGTGACTCAAGTAAATGAGCAAGGAGGGAACATCGCAAGAACAGCAGCACTGACTGCGGGATTTCCTACAGCGGTACCAGGAGTTACGATTGATCGCCAATGTGGTTCGAGCCAGCAAGCGATACATTTTGCTGCACAAGCGATTGCTTCAGGTGATATGGATGTTGTTATTGCAGGTGGCGTAGAGAGTATGACGCGTTCGCCAATGTTCTCCAATATGGGGAACACGTTGCCGAGCAAAAAACTGATGGAGCGATATGAGATTGTAAACCAAGGGATATCTGCAGAAAAAATTGCTGATCAATGGAATTTTACGAGAGAACAATTGGATGCGTTTTCATTAGCTAGTCATAAAAAAGCCTTGAAAGCTATTAAACTAGGAAACTTTGAACAAGAGATTGTTCCCATTGAGGTAGTGGACGAAACGGGCTCTAAGCGTACCGTAAAGGTAGATGAGGGTCCACGGGAATCCACCTCTAAGGAAGCCTTGGCAGAATTGAATCCTGTTTTTCAGGAGGAGGGGAAAATTACTGCTGGAAACGCAAGCCAGATGAGTGATGGTGCGAGTGCAGTATTAATTATGTCCGGAGAAAAAGCAGAAGAACTAGGGTTGAAGCCAAAGGCTAGAATCATTGCTAGAGCAGTAGTGGGATCTGATCCAACACTGATGTTAACTGGACCAATTGAAGCAACTAAACGCGTATTGGAAAAGGCTAACCTCTCCATTTCCGACATCGATCGATATGAGGTCAATGAGGCTTTTGCGCCTGTTCCTTTAGCATGGCTTCATGACATAGGTGCAGACCCAGAAAAACTCAATGTTAATGGTGGGGCAATCGCCCTTGGCCATCCTTTGGGTGCAACAGGTACTAAGCTTATGACTTCATTAATTCATGAGCTAGAACGTATCGATGGAAGATATGGATTACTAGCTATATGTGAAGGGATGGGGATGGCCAACGCAACAATTATAGAACGAATCCAATAGGGAGGGATACAAGTGGAGTCAAATGATGTCAAAGCGATAGTTACTGGTGGGGCTTCCGGATTAGGTGAAGCAACTGTTCGAAAACTAATAGATGGTGGTGGAATGGTAGCAATAGTCGATCGGAACGAAACGAGAGCCAAACAGTTGCTAACCGACTTAGGAGAATCGGACCGGGTTTTCTTTGTTCAGGCGGATGTTACAAATGCTATGCAGGTAGAGGAGATGGCGCGGAAAGTATATGAACGATTTGGCTCGATCAATGTATTAATTAATTGTGCAGGTATTGCGACACCAGGAAAAGTACTAAGTCATAAAGGGACGATGGATTTAGCTGCGTTTGAACGAGTTATTCAAGTTAATTTAATCGGAACCTTTAATGTTCTCCGTGTTGTGTCTTCTTTTATGAAGGAGAATACAACGAATGGACAGGAAGAAAGAGGAGTAATTATTAACACTTCCTCTGTTGCTGCATACGAGGGGCAAATTGGTCAGGCTGCATATAGTGCATCCAAAGGTGCTGTAGCAAGTATGACATTACCTATTGCCCGTGAATTTGCATCGATCGGAGTTAGAGTAATGGCAATTGCCCCCGGATTATTTGAAACGCCGATGTTTGACACACTGCCTGAAGCAGCGAAAAATCACCTGGGTAGTTCAGTTCCATTCCCAAATCGATTAGGTTACCCATCAGAATATGCAACTTTGGTTGAAAGTATTTTGCACAATCCAATGTTAAATGGAGAAGTGATTCGTCTGGATGGGGCTATTCGCATGCAACCTAAATAAGGAGAGATCTTATGGGGAAATACCGTTTGGAAACAGAAGAACATGAACTGTTTCGAAAAACACTTCGGAAGTTTTTGCAACAGGAGGTAGAACCATTCTATGACAAATGGGAAGAAGAACGATTAATACCGAAGGAGCTATGGAAAAAGCTAGGGGAGATGGGATTTTTATGTCCTCAAGTAAAAGAAAAATATGGGGGTCTTGACCTGGATTTTAGTTTCTCTGTAATTATATTGGAGGAACTCGAACGAATTGGTACTAGTTTAATTGGAATCGGACTACACTCCGATATTGTTGTTCCGTATATTTCATCATTCGGAAATGAAATGCAACGAAATAAATGGTTGCCAGGTTGTGTGACTGGAGACCATATAACAGCTATCGCAATGACAGAACCTGGTGCCGGTTCAGATTTAGCCAATATTAAGACAGCTGCAATTCGTGATGGTAACGAATATGTAGTAAACGGGCAAAAAACCTTTATCACGAATGGACTCCATGCCGATCTTGTACTAGTTGCCGTCAAAACGGAACCGAGTGCAAGACACAACGGAATAAGTCTACTAGTAATTGAAGATGGTATGCCAGGGTTTTCTCGTGGTAAAAAGCTAAATAAAGTAGGGTTGCACGCGCAAGACACCGCAGAACTATATTTTGAAGATTGCCGCGTCCCTATAGAAAATAGAATTGGCGAAGAAGGAAAAGGATTTCACTATTTAATGGAACAATTACAGCAAGAAAGGTTGATTGTTGCTATTGGTGCTCAGGTAGCAGCAGAGGAAATGGTACAGATGACCATTGAATATGTAAAGTCACGACAAGCTTTTGGTAAACCGATTAGTACATTTCAAAATACGAAGTTTAAATTAGCGCAAATGGCTACTCAAGTGGAACTGGGGCATTCCTTTATAGAGGACTTAATCGAAGATCATATTGCAGGTAAAGAGATTGTTACAAAAGTTTCGATGGCAAAGTACTGGTTAACGGAAACGGCACGTGATATTGCCTCCGAATGTATGCAATTGCATGGTGGATACGGTTATATGGAAGACTATAAGATTGCAAGAAGGTACCGAGATATACCTGTATCTGCTATTTATGCAGGAACAAATGAAATAATGAAAACCATTATCGCAAAAAATATCGGCCTATAGGTATAAAATAAAAGACATACGACAAAATAACCGTTCAAATCACAAATTATCTCAAATTTAGTCATATTTTGTGTTATGATGATGACAACTAGAATAAAGGAGCGGCTATTTATGAAAAGGGGTATACTGTTATTTCTCTGTTTCATGAGCATGTTATTGGCATCTTGTTCATGGAACAATGGAAGTACACAGGGGGAATATGTAGTAAATAATCATAGCGAAAACCAGATCGAACCAAAAGATTCAAAGCACCCTCCAAAGTTAGTCCAAGAGATTACGTTTTCTGCTATTGGAGATATGTTAATCCATAGTCCAGTATATAATGATGCGAAGACGGCAGATGGTTATGATTTTACAGGAATGCTGGAACGAGTCAAACCATTTTTAGAAGACTCAACGATATCAATTGCGAATCAAGAAACAATGATAGGTGGGGAAGAAATAGGCTTATCATCCTACCCAACATTTAATAGCCCAACAGAGCTAGGTGATGCTTTAAAATGGGCAGGAATCAATGTTGTTTCTCTGGCTAATAATCACACGTTAGATCGTGGGGAAGAGGCTATTCAGCGAGCGATTAAGCATTGGGAAAAAATCGATATGATGTATACGGGTTCGTATAAAGATGAAGAAGATCGAGAGAATATAAGAGTTTTTGAAACAGAAGAAGGAATATCAGTAGCCTTCTTATCCTATACGTATGGAACGAATGGTATTCCTGTTCCAGTAGGGAAGGATTACTTGGTTAATTTAATTGACCGGGAGCTTATAGCAATGGAGATTGAGGAAGCGAAGGAGCTAGCAGATGTTGTTGCATTAAGTCTTCATTTTGGAAATGAATACGAACGAATGCCAAATGATGCACAGAAGGATCTTGTTCAATTTGTGGCTGATCAAGGTGTTCATATTGTTTTAGGTCATCATCCACATGTTTTACAACCCCTAGAGTGGGTTACGGGGGAAAGTGGAAACAAAACCCTTGTCGCTTACTCACTAGGTAACTTTTTATCTGGACAGGATGAATTCTATCGACAAATTGGAGGAATATTGAAATTTTCCATTACGAAGACTGTTGAAAATGGTGAAAAGCTCATTGATATACATACACCACAATTTGTGCCAACATATGTAAAATACGAAAACTGGAAAAATTTCGAGGTAATTCCAATGTATCAATTGACCGAAAGTGACCTTCTAAATGCGCAAAAACATTATGAAGATATGAAGGAACACATGTCACAGTGGATGCCTGAGTTGAAGTTTATAGAGGAATAATAAGAAGCTCATCTGAATGGATGAGCTTTCTGTTATTTTGTGATACGGTATTTTTTGTTTAGAATAAAAGATGTTAAGTAAAGAATTACTCCTATCCAGGCGAAAACAATGATAGGTACATGGAGCTTTGCACCGAATTCTGGCATGAAATAACTGATCAAGACGAATATTCCGATGTAAAAGGTACAAAAAAACCATAACTGCACAAATTCTACCCATTTTTTGGATTGTTTTTGGTTAAAGATTGATTTTTTTAGCCATCTTAAAAGAATTTGAATAAAAACATAAAGTGCACATAAATCTATTACGATTATTAAAATACCGGAACCTAGAGAAAAGCTAAATAAATCGGATCCTAAATCAAATACATGGTAGAAAACGAATCCCAAAATTCCATATGTTAGACTAAACATTGCTAAAAAATTAATCCCAAAATAAGTTAAAGCAATTGCTTTCTTAGAAGTTTTTTCTCCTGGAATTTCAGTTATAATATCATTGCAATATGCTTTAAAATCAGTACCGAAAATATCACTAGCTGATTTCCCTTCATTTTGCGCTTGAAGCAAGTGATCAAGTAATTCTAATAAAACCTCTTCTGTTTGTTGTTCCGATTTATCGGAATTCAATCGAATATAAACAAGCATATCCTCATAGATCTTATGGTTTTCTTCTGTTAATAACTCACGTTTTTCATTATTTAATTGGATAATCTCCTTTGAGTTCATATTATTTCCCTCCTTTTTCTATGATTTTTTCTACGGGTAGCTTAATGCTTTCCCAATGATGGATAAATTCTTGAAGTGCTTCATGACCTTTATCTGTTAGATGATAGTATTTTCTCTTCGGACCAGCTTCTGAATTTTTCATTGTTCCTTGAATTAATGCTTCTTTCTGCAGACGAAGTAAGATTGGATATATCGAACCTTCACTTACATCAGTTAGACCGAACTCCTGAAGTCGTACAGAGAGTTCATATCCATATGTCGGTTGTTGCTTGATAATCGATAATATACATCCTTCCAGAATACCTTTTAATAATTGGCTGCGTAATGAAATTTTTACCCACCTACCTTGTTATACAAGATACTTCCTGTAAATAAAGCTACCTTGCAATACAAAGTAGCTTTATCTATAGTATAAAACTTTTTCTATAAAATGCAAGTATTTTTTGGTAATATATTATATATTAGTGATTTTTATAAAGGAGCACAATTTAATGGAGTGGAAGAATATATATCGTGGAATGATGATGGGCGCTAGTGATGTTATACCTGGTGTTAGTGGTGGGACAATTGCGGTACTACTTGGAATTTATGATCGATTAATTGCGGCTATTAATGGATTAACGAGTAAGGACTGGAAGAAACAATTAGGTTTTTTAATTCCTTTAGGATTAGGGGTAGTCATAGCGATATTTTCACTGGCGAAGTTAATTGAGTGGCTATTTGAACATTATCCTGGTCCAATGCAATTTTTCTTTTTAGGTTTAATCATTGGAATTCTACCAAATCTAATTCAACAAGCGGATGCGAAGAATAAATTTACGTTAAAACATATTGTATTACTATCATTAGGAGCTATACTTGTAGGGGCTATGGGATTTCTTCAAGAAGCAGATGAAACAGTTATAGAAACAATTACGTTGTCTACATATATCCTATTGTTTTTTTCCGGTTTTATCGCTAGTGCAGCAATGGTTTTACCTGGGATTAGTGGCTCATTTATTTTAATGGTTATTGGTGTTTACTATCCAATTATGGGTGCAATAAGTAATTTGCAATTGGATGTGATTGCAGTTGTAGGAGTAGGAATTGTTATTGGTATAGTAGCAATGAGCAAAATTATTAATTATTTTTTAAAAAATTTCCATACAGGGACCTTTTCTATCATCATTGGTTTGGTAATTGGTTCAATTTTTGTAGTGTTTCCAGGTTGGCCGACAACAGCTGGACTAGTAGGAGCAAGTGTTGTGACGTTTGCTACAGGACTAGGTGTAGCATATATTTTGGGAAGAGTAGAATATAAGGAATAAGCAAACTATAAGACAAAGCTATCTACAATCGATACAATAGGTTTAAAGGTAAATAAGGGGTGTAAATTAATGGAACATATACAAACAGAAGAAAAATTCAATGAAATTATAGAAAGTGAAGAACCAGTAATCGTTAAGTTTTATGCGGATTGGTGCCCGGATTGTAAACGAATGGACATGTTTATTGACGGTATTTTAGAAGAATTTAATAATTATAACTGGTATGATGTAAATAGTGATGAAATAGAAGGAATTGCTCAGAAATATGAGGTTATGGGAATTCCTAGTATATTGATCTTCCAAAATGGGGAGAAAAAAGCTCATCAACATAGTGCATATACGAAAACTCCAGAGTCCGTTACTGAATTTTTACATCAGCAATTAGGATAATATAACAAGGAAAATCACTCTTCTTCTTAGGAGAGTGATTTTTTGGGCTCTATAATATTTGTTGGGGTTCAGATAAAATTCTGAAAAAAAATACACGCAAGCCCAAACATTCTTTATACTTGAATTGACTAGAAACAAGAAAAAAGAATGGGGATGCGTGTACTATGGATTT
>NZ_JBHUMI010000039.1:0-11038 GCF_042684965.1 Ornithinibacillus salinisoli | reverse complement strand
TGGAGCCTATTTTATAATAAACTTGGTTAAATGCTACTTGTAAAAATTTTGAAATTGCGGTAGGTGTATTAGAGTTACTCAAAAACTTGAAAAAAGTATTTGACATTGTACGCTAGACCATAAAAAATGCTAATCCCTCTTAAAAGGATTAGCATCTCTTTCTATACAAATTTTGCTTGTTGTTGTTCAATCCATCTTCTCATTTTAATAAATAAAGGAACAAATATCATACCAACTATAATTCCTTTTATAACATTAAATGGCATGATAAACGCAGTTACTGATCCCCATTTCAATTCAGGTGTCATTTCACCCCAACCCATCATTAATGCATATGCTGGTAAAAGAATGAAGTAATTAAAAATCCCCATTCCTAAAGCCATAATGATGGTACCAGTTACAAGACCAGAAACAATACTTTTAACATTTTTATATTTGTGATATAGGATCCCTACAGGTACTACAAACATTAATCCAGCTAAGAAATTGGCTGTTACACCAACAATCTCTCCACCACCTATTGCTAGATATAGTACATTTTTAATTGCCACCACAATTACCCCTGCAATCGGTGAGAAAATTAGCGAAGCCATAATCGCTGGTACATCACTAAAATCAATTTTCAAATAAGATGGTAGTAATGGTAGTGGAAAATTCACAAAAAATAATAATAGTGAAATTGCCCCTAATAAAGATAAAATAATAAGTCGTACTAGTTTTGATGATTGCAGATTAGTAGATTGCATCATCGATCTCCTCCTTCACCTTGTTATCGATTCACATCTCGTTGTGAAGGATAAGCCTATTCCTGTTCCATAATAACAAAAACCCTAAAGCTCCTAATCGGGGCTTTAGGGTTGTATAATCAACAGGAAATAAAGGTACAATTTGCACCTATTTTCAGCTCGACATCTTCTCCCATCCAGACTGTAACTGTCGGTCCTGGACTTGCACCAGGTCAGCCACAAAGAATATTTCTTTGCGGGTCACGGACTTAGAACGTTTTGTTCCTTACCGTCGGTCGGGAATTGCACCCTGCCCCGAAGATGGAATCGATATTTTATTGTAACTTCATTTTAACCGAAAGTCATTAGTACTGCAATATTTTAGTTTTTTTGGGATTTTAGTTAATTGAAACATCAAATACGGTTCGCTATTTTAATTTTAAAAATCCTCAAATAGCAAAAAGACTTTTAGGTTTTCTTTAATTTTAGGAATAGCGCTGTAAACCAATAAGCAAGTATCGACATACCTATATCAAGTAGGAAAATATGAAAGATATTCATTCCTTTATAAAGTACAAGTAGTTCTAATTTAATCCAAATGAACGCTATGATTGATATAGCAATAGCTGTAATCAGGCTAACAAGGTAAAAATTTTTATTGCGGTTTATTGCATATTGATAAGCTAACATAAATGCAACTGGAATAAACGCCCCATCAATAGGAATACTTACTGGCACAAAAGGTATCATATGGTAAGGGTGAGCCCAAAAGTTGTTACGAGCGAAAAAGACATCTAAGTAAACAAACATGATATGAAATGAGTAACCGTAAAATGCAATTTGAAATATCTTTTTCTTGTCAATACAAATTATCGTAACAATTAAAGGTAAAATGAAAAAAGCTACGGTAAACCAAAATTGCCATGAACTAAAATCTCCAAATCGATTCCAGTGCTCTAAAACCAAGACCATTAGTTTAGCGTCTAATGTTTCTATTTCTTTTAAAAGTTGTTCACGTGACATGTACTGAGCCTCACCTCTAAAAATTATGTGAATAATATTGGTTTTTTATCTTATTCTAATACCTGATTAAACATTGCCAGTCTTCTTGTGATAGAAACAATTCTATCATTTTGATAATGTGTAGTATCACCAATAAATAATGATGTATTCAATAATAAGGCGTAGACTTAGAAACATCTTATTTTATAAAGTTATATTTATACGAGGAATTATAGGGTAACTTGATATTATATAGACCCAAATACTTCTTCGATCCTCACCCAAAACTACACACCTGCTTTTCTGCTGATTATTCTGTAGAAAGTATAATATTCCAATTTAAACGTTCTTCCTTTCTTTAACCACATAACAAAAGCGACAATTGTTTTCTCTAAATCTAATTACACGAAAAAACCTTTAAGTCACATTATTTTTTTTCAGTGTATAAAATAACAAATTTTTCCTAGTTATCAATTGAACGCACATAAATAAGAAAAGGTGTAGAAGCATAAGCCTCCACACCTTTTACTGTTAGAAATGTTAGAAGGAATTAGTTTTTACCTTTACCTTTTCCATTTCCTTTATTTTTTTCTTTACCTTTTGCTTTCCCATTACCGTTAGTGTTCTCTTCATCACCATTAATGAACAACTTACCATCTGCTAGTTGGCGAGTTTCATTTCCGAAGTCATCAACAACCTTCACTTCAATAACTGCTCCATCTGCAACTAGGTTGCTAGGTACTGTCCAATATCCAACATAATGGCCTTCTGAAGTTTCCATCATAGGCAATTCTGTTGCATTATATAGTTGAGCACCTAAGTTTGTTAATGGCATGTGGACCATGAATGTTGCTCTTAATCCCGGCTCACTATCAAACTCAATCATAACCGTTTCACCAGTTTGTAGGTCTTGATCTTCAGTAGGTGTTAAGTTATCAATTTCTGGTGCTGTATAATCTGCTGAAATCATTACTGTTTCAGTTGAAACATTACCAGCAAGATCTGTCGCAACAACTTCGATAACATTTTCACCTTCGTCAAGGATAATACGTTTCGAGAACGTACCATCACTTACCGATGCTTCTTGACCATTTACTGTGACAGAATCTAAATGATCATCTGCAATTAAACCTTCTACAGTAACAGTTTCACGATTTGTTTTATCTCCATCAGAAGGATTTTCAATCGTTAATTCAGGTGCTTCTGTATCCAATGTTACTGTAACGGATTCAGATTCAGTTGCTTCTTCTCCATTTACAATGGAAACAGCTGTGAACTCATTCTCACCTTCCGTAAGTTCCACATCAATTGCGAAGTTACCATCGTCACCAATTTCAGCAGATCCTACTTCTTCACCATTATTTAATAAATTAACAGTTGTTGTAGGAGAAGCTGTACCTTCCACTGTTACGGAAGCATCATTCGTAATTAAACCTTCAGCAGGTGCTGTAATAACTGGATTATCTACACCGTAAGCTACACGCGCACGAATCATGTAGTTTCCTTCCGCTGCCGGAGATTGAGACCAAGCTCCACCAACTGACTGATAACTTCTTTCAGCATTTGGACTATTTTCATCTGTTGCTAATCCAGGTACATTTGGATTTGCACCAGTTTGAACATATACCATATAGAAGTCGCCTTCTACTTGGATATTCTGTTCACGTAGATCAACTACGGTCCACTCATCCAGACTTCTAATTGCTTCTGCATCAATTGGACCAGCTAATCTTTCATCAGGCATACCGTCATCACCAGCAGACCATACTTCAACTGCAAATGGTGTATCACCTGGTACCGGCCAATCTGTACCGTGGAACTGGAAGACACCATCCGTTACAATGGCAGAGTCTCTACCTTCTGGTAAGGACATCTTAACAGCCCACTTGTTACCAGCGTCATAGTAAGCACGCGCATTTTCAGCTGTACCATCATCATAACCAATCTCTCCACCAGGTACCGTGAAGAATGGTTCTAATTCTAAATCTAAATCCATATCACCATCAAGTGTAATTTCTACTTCTTGACCATGATAATCATTTGCCATTACTTTTAAGGTATACGTACCTTCGTAAGCAGTTAGATCATAGTTACCGTCTGCATCAGTTTCAACAGGGGTAATGTTTGCATCCTCTACTAATAGTAACGTAGCACCTTCAATCGGATTACCAGATTTTTGACTAGTAACTGTACCACTAACAGTTGCTTGTGGTAGTTCTTCTAGAGTGAAATTAGCTTCTGCCGTTCCATCAGCTTCTAATGTAATACTTTGCTCTTGTGAATAGAATCCATATGCTTCTGCTACTACTGTAAAGCTTCCAGCAGCATGCATTAGAGAGTAGGACCCATCTTGTGGATTCGTAGCCACAGAACGACCAGTTTCAAGTACACTTACTTGCGCTCCTAATGGAAGTGCGCTAGGATTATATTGGTTCTCTTTTGCTTGAGAATCGTCTTCTTTTGGTAAACTCGGCTCCGCTTTAGCTGAGTTTACTTTTTCTTTCTTTTCAGCCAATGCTTCTTTATTTTGAGCTGCTTTTTCTTTCGCAGTATCGATACCTAATGATGTGTCAGATAAAGCAACATCATCGATATACCAACCATCACGTAGTACGCTTCCATCTGTATCTAGGTTAAATGCAATGTATACACGTTCACCGCTATAGTCAGATAGATCGAATTCTGCAGCTTCCCAACCGTCAGAGACGTTAGTTAGTTCAACTAGTTCTGTCCAGTTTTCTTGATCTGTTGAGATTTGGACATATCCATAATCCCAGTTGTTCTCTATGTTATACCAGTGGTTAAATTGTAAGAACGATTCACCTTCTGGTAAATCAATTGGTGGCATTACAAGCGTAGCATCCGTATTATTATCATACTGTCCAGCTAGGTTTGTAGCATAAACATTTACACCGGATGCTGCCTCACCTGGTCCAGATGTTGGCTCTCCCCACTCCCAGCTATTATTTGCACCAGAAGAAGTCCAGCCTACTGGATTGGATTCAAAATCTTGCTCATATCCAACCGTAATTCCAGGATTTACTTCAACAACATATTCTTCACTAGTAACTTCATTGTTACCAAAATCATTAATGACCCATTGATATGTGAATGAATCACCGTTAATAGCATCACCTGGTACAGTTACAGCATATTCGCCTGAGCGATAGTCACCAGATACACGATTTGCTTCTACTGTTTGATCTCCAAACTGTAACTCAACAGAAGTAACACTAATGTTATCACTTACATCAACCGTTAGTTCCAAATCCATACCTTCATAGGTTTCAACTGGAGCCTCATGTTCAAATGTAGGTGCCTCTGTATCTTCTCCATCCATTGTTACTTGACCTTCAATCGTTCCAAGGCCGTCTAAAATAGAAGAGACAGCATCAAATGCATTTACTAATCCATGTCCATACCCATTATTTGGAGAATCTGGGTACTCTGAATCTGTCAAAGGTGTTGCCGTATTCATTAAAATTTCTTCCATATCATCAACTGAAATTTCTGCATTAACTTGACGTAGTAACGCCGCTACAGCAGCTACAGCTGGGCCTGACATGGATGTTCCATTCCAGCCACCTTCATATCCGCTACCTGGTACAGATGAACGAATATTTACTCCTGGCGCTGAAATATCTGGCTTAATTTCATCATATGGAGAAGGACCTCTTAATGAGAAACTAGCAAGATTATCATTAATATCAGTAGCTCCAGTGGCAAATGATTCCGGATAGTTTGCAGGTACAGCAACAGATCCTGGTCCACCTGGATTCGTTAACGTTGTATTTCCAGCAGAAAATTCAGGGAAAATCTCTGCATCTCGCCATGCTCTTACTGAATCGCGATACCATTCGTCAAGTCCTGGTCCGCCTCCCCATGAATTGTTTACAACATCTGGTGCCATATCAACACGGCCACCTGGTGCAATAATCCATTCAGCAGCATCTAATAGAATCGCATCTGAAGTATAACCAGCAGCATCAAATACTTTTGTCGCAATCCATTTTGCTCCAGGTGCTACTCCAACTTGGTTTGAACCATCTGGCTCACTACCAACCATCGTTCCAGTTACATGTGTTCCATGGCCATGATCATCATATGCAGCATCCTGACCACCAGAAGCATCATACCAACTGAACTCATGATCTACTTCACCAGTAGCAGCATCATAACCACGATATTTTTCTTGAAGTGCTGGGTGATCCCATTGAACACCTGTATCTAGACTAGCTACTACAGTTCCTGTACCATCAATACCCATATCCCAAACTGCAGGAGCTCCAACACGTTCAACATTCCACTCTACATTTGCAAGCTCAGACTGTGGTGTCTCAGCATCTTCTGTTATTGTAGTTGTGTGAAGTTCACGAGTTTCGTTCGGTAATATTTTCTCTACTTCAGCAAATGTAGCAACTTTTTCAGCAATTTCTTTTGTTGCTGTAACTGCTATACCATTTACAATAAAGTAAGATCTAATATCTTGTGCATTTCCTTTTTCCGCTTCACTTTCCAGAAGCTCCAATACATTTTGTTGTGACTGAATGGAAACTGCCTTCAATTCAGAAACAACTGCAGAACGTTGTGCAAGTTCTACTTTTTGCGCTGACAAGCTTGCTTTTTGGGCATTTGCTCTCGCCTCTTTAGCAACCTTGGTTGTATCCGCTTTTTCCGCAAATTTAATTAAAAATGTTACTTTATCGTCTTTCTCAAATTGATCTTGTAATCTATTACTTACTTTGTCTTGTGTAGCGGATGCTTTATAGTCATTAACTGAGTGGTGTAATTTACCACTAGATTCAGCTCCTACCAACCCAGGTGTAATGAGTGAAAAGATCATTAGTAGTGACGCTACTATACTGAATGCTCTGACCCGTTTTTGCCTTTTATACAAAATTATTCCTCCCCTCGATATTTGAAAAAAGTTAACCTGCTCCCAAACTTTCATTGGAAGATTTAACAAAGGATAACCTAAATTTCACCTCCCTTTAACTAAAATTACCTGGTTACTTCCAACACCAGTAACTCTAGCTGATACTGTAACTATAATGGATGGAAAGCGAGAATATTGTCGCTTCTTGTCGTAAATATAGAGAATATTCAAAATTAATTAATAAGTACCACTTTTATGTATTTTTAAGTTAGGTAAAAAGTTGGTTGGTTTATTTACAACACGTTTTTTAAGTGGGAAAAGCCTTGATATGTACAGGTTTTTAATCACTAAAACTATGAAACTACTTTTAAATTTTCATAGACTAGAAAAGAAAAATGAGAATAATGTACTATAAAAAGACGCGCAGAATTAAAATCGAAGCATATATTTCGCGAAAGTGGTATCTATTTCCTATCTATAAGGATTGTACCCGCAAGAAATTATTACTATTATCATGATTTTATTGTGACTACACAGGTTAAATTTCCTATTATTTATAAAGACAAAAAAAGTCTTAGTTGCGAGTTCGCTACTAAGACTTTTTCGACTTAATCTTCTAAAGGATTTAAACTCTCTTCGCCTGTTAGTGAATTAATCATAGTGACTAGTAATTCAATTTCTTCTTCCATATCCTGTAAACTAGCTGTCTCTACTGGAGAATGCATATACCTTAAGGGTAATGAAACCAAGGATACCGGTACACCTTTTCCAGTTAAGCGCATTTTATCAGCATCTGTCCCTGTCATACGAGGAGTAAGTTCATATTGTACATCCATGGTTAGTTTTGTAGCTGCCTGTTCTAATAACTGATTGATTTTACGGTTAATTGGTGCACCTTTTGCCAATACAGGACCTTTTTCTAATCGAATATCACCGTGCTTATTCTTATTGACCCCTGGGTAATCCGTTGCAAAGGTTACATCACAAGCGATTGCCATGGTTGGGTTAATACCTGCTGCAGCAAAATAGGCACCACCCATATTAGTCTCTTCATTTACTGTACTCGCTGCATACACACCTACCTTACATCCAGTTTCTTTTAATTTCCGAAGAACTTCGGCAACAATAAAAGATCCTGTTCGATTATCTAAACCACGACCGGATACATAACGATCCATTAAAATTTCTGGATCTGTTTTGTAGACAACGAGATCGCCGATTTGGACATATTTCTCCGCTTCTTCCTTTGATGTAAATCCACAATCGATAAATAAATCTTCTAGATCAAACTTATCTTTTAATCCGCCATGGTGTTGAGCATTGACACCAATAACACCAGTAATCTCCTTGTTATAGCCTAAGACAGTCGTCTTCATTCCAACGGCAGCTTTCGGATTGATTCCGCCCATTTTGTCAAAATGTAGATAACCTTCATCATCGATCCGATTGATAACGAGAGCTATTTCATCACAATGACCTGCCAGCAATACTTTAAAATTCGCATCTGGATTAAGAACACCGATTGCATTCCCTGCATTATCCGTCATTATTTCATCTGCAAAATCTTTCACATAATGAATCCACTTTTTTTGAATTTCTACCTCATCACTGGATGGTGATGGCGTTTTTAAGAGTCTTAACAAAAATTCTGTATTTAAATTACCCATAACTATATCCTCCTCCAATTAATGCAATATGTATGTACTATTACATCATAGCAAATTAGTTCCACAAGAGCACATTTGTTTACTGGTAACTTATTAATGTATAAAATTTAATTTAATATTTAACATAACTATTAGAAACGGAGCTGATTATGTTGACATCGCTAAATTCTTGGTATGAAAAGGCAATATCAACGGATACCTATATTGAGTCAATGGAAAAACATAAAGAAAATCTACTTCACATATATGATCATTTCACACCACCAGAAGATACCGATTTTTTTCAACAAGTAAAAGAAAGAAACCTTCGTGTTATCGTTTTAACCGAAGACTGGTGTGGAGACGCTATGCTAAATATCCCTATTCTTCTACGTATCGCTGACAAAACAAACATGAAAGTAAGAATGCTTTTACGAGATCAAAATTTAGAACTTATGGATCAGTATTTAACAAACGGTAAATCTCGCTCCATACCGATATTCATTTTTATAGACGAGAATGGGAATGAGGTTGCTACATGGGGGCCTCGTGCTGAAAAAATTCAACAATTTTTTGATCATGCTAAAGAGAACCTTCCCAATAAAGAGTCTGAAGGGTATGAAGAAAAATTTCGAGAAATGCTCCTATTTATTACAAGGTCCTTCCGGGAAAACCGCGACTTTTGGAGTGACGTATACGAAAGCATTAAAATGAAACTAACATAAAAAACTCATCCTACATTGGATGAGTTTTTCTATTTGTATAAAGCATTCCGTCTGTTGTCTATACTATGAAATAGGATAAGGACATAGGGTGAGACAATGTTTATTGAACAATTTAAGCATATTTATTTTCGGCTTCCAATACCAGCTAGGCTTATTTTAACGATTTTATTTGTTATGTTTTTGTTTGGGTGGATTATACACCTCGTTGAACCAAAACAATTTCCTACCTTCTTTGATGGAATTTGGTGGGCTATTGTTACAGGATCAACGGTTGGATATGGTGATTATGTACCTTTAAGTACTGCCGGAAGAATAATTGGAATATTATTGATTCTTTCGGGTGGAGGAGTTATTACATTCTATATCGCCATGTTTTCTGCTTTTACGGTTAAACATGAACAAGATTTATCAGAAGGAAGAGTTGAGTACCATGGGAAGAATCATATTATTTTCGTTGGATGGAATGAAAGAACAAAACAACTAATTGATTTAACATTACAGCATAATAAAAAAACTGATATCATTCTAATTGATCAAAGTTTATCCCGTATTTCCTATCAACATATTCCAATTCACTTTATCCATGGTGATGCAACAGATGATTCTATCTTGGAAAAAGCGAATATAACAGAAGCGAGTCGCGTGGTAATTACAGCAGACATTTCTAAAGATGAAAAAAAAACCGATCATTATACAATTCTAACATCCGTAGCTGTTAGAGGAAATAACAAAGATGTACCAATCATTGTTGAAATTTTATCAACGAATCAAATTGAAAATGCGCTTCGGGCAGGTGCCAATACGATTATCCGACCAAATGATTTTATGAGTTCATTGCTTTATCACGAATTATTCAAAACCAAATCCAAACCGTTTGAAACAATATTACAACTCTTAGCCAGTAATCAGTTTCATCATTTTGTACTTCCTGAAAATCTAGAAAACATGCCCTTCATCTCTGTTTTAAATGAAGTTAAAAAAAATAATTATTTATTAATAGGGATCATACGAGGCGATAATTGGAAGTTAAATCCTCCTGCAGATTTTATTCTTGAGAAAAAAGACATACTAGTAACAATTGAATCATGGTAGAAGGAACACCAATTACTTTTGCCACATAAATAAATGTATGATAAAATTGTTTATTGTGTGAAAAGAATCGAATAAGGTATAGGAGTTGTTCAGCATGACAGACAAGTTTGAAACTGGTCAAGTATTACAAGGAAAAGTAACGGGTATTCAACCATATGGTGCATTTGTAGCATTAGATGATGATACACAAGGTTTAGTTCATATATCTGAAGTAACTCACGGTTATGTTAAAGATATTAATGAGCATCTAACAGTAGGTGATGAAGTAAACGTTAAAATTCTTAGCGTAGATGAAGCGAATAATAAAGTATCCCTTTCTATTCGAGCTACAGAAGAGCCTCCAAAAAAACGCCCGAAAGCTCAACCGAAGAAAATCGTAACACAGCAACCTGAAGATAATTCTGGTTTTAATACACTCAAAGAAAAACTAGAAGAGTGGATCGAACAATCTGAAGATCGTGAAGGAACTTTTAAAAATTAATTCTTTCTAACCAAAAGACTTTCGACTATCATTACTTTGTCTAACGAAGACATAGTGATAGGGAAGGTCTTTTTTTTCTGGCTGTTTTTTCTCTGTAAAATTAATGCATATTCAGGTGATAAATATTAATGAGTAGTTTACATAAACAGCGACATAACTTTTGCGTAGATTTACTTTCACAGTCTAATTCAATAGTGTGCTACAAAACCGCTCCGTCAGAATACTTCGCTGATGGTTATCTTCTGATTAGGAATAGTGTTAGCCCATGCTATAAACGTTTTGTGGAACTCTTTCTAATGGAACAGAATACAAGCCATGAAATTGAAGCGCACTATTCTAGCGGAAGAAATACACGAAGACTCCTGCGGGAGGAAAGGCGAGGCTGCTGAAAAACAACCTATTTTTTTAAAAACGTAAAAAGAGTTGAAAAAAGGAATATCTTTGAATAAAATTTACTCCTTTTTGTCTATTTTGTAGGGGGATTTCCACCT
>NZ_JBHUMI010000038.1:0-6399 GCF_042684965.1 Ornithinibacillus salinisoli | reverse complement strand
TATCTAGTGTCTAAGAAGAATCATTAGTATTTTTTCTGGATCTCTTGGAAGTTACCAGAATTTTAATGGACAAGAAGTGTTAAATCTTATCAAGCAAGAACTGTTACATTTAGTTTAGCAGTCACAGGGCTATTTTAATTATCCCAAAGCCATCATTATTAAGATCCAAACAATGCCTCCGTATGAGAATTTCCTTACGATAGGAATTACAATAGCTCTTAATCTACTAATATGTATTTTTTCTTTCATTAACCTGCTTCGTTAGTTGAATAACACTTATTTTAAGAGTACCAGAATCACCTGAAATGTTGGACAATAAAGCGGCTCCATTTGGAGATAATTGATAATACGTTCCATTTGCGCATTAAAAAAGAACCTACACATGTAAGCTCTTAATATTAGTTATCCTGATTATTAAACATACTTGTACATTCTTCCACAAGTGATTTTAGCCATAAGAAATACTCTTCGCATTTATCAATTATATTACTACCCTTAAATTCTTCTACTGTATCATGTATATTTAGTCTGCCGTGGATTGTTAGCTCATTCTCACTTCTTAATATCTTTCGGTTTTCAATATTGTCATGTTGTTTTATTACAATATCATACTCTTTATCCTTACCATGTTTATCAACAAACTTTTTTATTTCTTCATAAATATCAACAGTTTCAGTACCCAAATTCATTATATGGTATTTTTTAGTTTTAAGAGGTGCTTGCTTTAGTGATCTATTTCTCATATTAGTAATTCCTCTTAATAAAATATCTTCAGATTCACTGGTTGATTTTTCATTATACCAATTTTTCCATTTATTATTTGAATCATATTCATAATTCATTATCCATAAGACAGCTCTTGCTGAACTGACAAATGCATTCAGAAAATAATCAAACTCCGGAATAACATTTTTATGTTCTTTTAATTTATTCAGAAAAAATTCAGCCTCATTTAGCTTATCGATTGTATAACTCATTATTATCACCCCTGCTACATTCTACCATAGTAGGGACAGAAGGATGTAAAAATAACATCATTCGTTTTTTAGTTTTCAATATACATTAAAATTACATTTTCTCTACCATTAATGTCCTTATACTCTGATTCCCTAATATAATACCTTCCCAAAGTTCACTATGTTGCATACTTTTCTTATATAGTGTAATTAAGAACCAACAATTTAGTTGACTCTACCAAAGCTTCTTTTTATACAGGAATCTTATTATCTGATCTAATTGATGGAAATACTACCTTTATCAACTCAGCTTTAATCTCTTCTATATTTTTAAATCGCTCTTCCTTTACAGGTGAAATACCTTTCAAAATAAAACTCTTTAAGACATCATTTCTTTCACGGTTAAATTTAGTTTTCCTGCCAGTGAGAATAAAATATATGACTTTTGTAAGGGCATAAGTTTCATGAAGAATACTATAATTTTCAAAACCCACTGCACTTAAATCAGTATAATCATTTATAGATCCTTTTACTTCTGTACCCTGTCTTGTCAAATTGCTTTCAGGACGCTTCACTAACCCGAAATCTCCGACCTTTATCCATGAGGAACCATCATCATACACTTTAACCAATATATTTTGATAGCTAATATCTCGATGTAATAAATATTTAGAATGTATATACTCAAAAGCATTTAATAATTGAATTGTCAAAGCCCGTCTTGTATTAAATGAAAGTGTACTATTATTTTTGGATATAAATTCATTCAAACTGTAATTAGCATACTCCATGGTATATTCATTTCTTTGATTATTATAATGGTAAGCTTTAATAATATAAGGTGAATCAAGCTTTTTCAAATCATCATACTCATGTCTAAACCGTAACAGTTCATCTTCTCGCAGGTTATTCTTTGCTCTTTTTACTACAAAATATTTATTATAATGCGGGTCTTTGTATTTATACACATTAGCATAAGATCCAGCACCGATTTTTTTTAGTTCAATATTAGGGGATAAAGCAGCTGATGGTATCACAGTACTCTTAGAAAGGATAAATATAGGCTTATGTTCAATAATATTGATTTCAGGGAAATCTTCTGGTATTGTACTTCCGCCACTTTTAACTAGAAAAGTCTTGCATCTATCTATAATCTGTTGATAGCTTTCAACAAGATTAAAACTAAATTCGTTAAAATCTTCTTTTAATGTAGAGTTAAAGAAGCGTAATTCTTTTAGCAATTCTATTAGATCTCTGCTAGGATCAGCATTAAAATGTCCTCCATTACCTGGAGAATTTTTGGCGTTCATAAAAGAGAATAATTCATTCAAGTTTAGATGAAAGATTGAAAATATCTCCCTAAGTTTTTCGTTATCAATATTTTTATAAAGTCGTTTATAAATAGCTACTCCATCAGTTTGAAATCTTGAGATTAATTTATTAAATTGTATATTAAGATAGCTATTAATATCTGATCTCATTCATAATTCCTCCAATTAAAAATCAGAATACTCAAATACAATTGTATATTAGTATTATAAGATTTCAAGCATTAGGTAATCTAGTTAGCTTTTTACATATAACATTTTAAAATTAATTGATATGACAATACTAATAAATACACTCTACCTCTATTCACAGGAGGTTTTTCAATGTCATTAAAAAAAGTAGGAAAAGTCATGGTCTTTTTGCATTAGTGCTGGAATCGATAAACTAACGGGAAAGAGAAAACAATTATACCGCAGTGGATTTAGAACAAAAAAGGAAGCACAGATAGCAGTGAATGAATTAAAGGATAAAATTACATTTGTAAGGAATAACGAAAAAGTGCTGACCCCTTGATACACAATGGATTGACGCCTCTTACTGTTAGTGATTCCGATTGGGCTCGAACCAACGATCTCCACCCTGTCATTGTTGATATTAATAGCAACTAAAAGCACGTATTGATTTTATAAGTACCTTTGGTTTACTCAGCTAAGTAGCGGCAAAAAACATTTTGACGAGAACGCTTTAAAGCGTTTGATAGTTTGAGTTGATATTTAGCATAATTTCAATCACATGACGAGGAGTAATTTATACATCCTCTGAATTTAAACGTATAATAAATCAACTTCTTATAGTTAAAAAATGTAATCCATTCTTTTAATCAAAATAATAAGGTCGATGGAAACGAGATATTTAAACACTACATGAAATTAGAATTGGATTTCGATTATTTAATTAAATAAAATTTTTATTCTATCTTGCCAATTAGTAGATGCAGAGATAGAAATAATATTATCTTCTGCTAATCTCTCAATTAAATATTTCCCTCTTAAATCTTCAGGTGATAATGATAACCTACTACACATTGTTTCATAGGAAAATGAAGTATCGAATACTTTTAGTATTCCAATAACCCGATCTTTATTTTGATAATAATAATTGTCCAATAGAGTTTTAGCTTTATCTGTAAAATTATAAAATTCTCCTTGAACATAACCTTCTGTTTCTAAATCATTAGCGATATTTTCTTTAAACGTTAAGTAAAATGGAACTCCATATCTAGAGTGGTTGATTAGATATAGTAAAATTTCATTCTCTTTAAGCAAATGAGTTACCTCCTAAAAATTTTACAATACTCCTAGTAAGTATACCTTATGCTATCAATTATTAAAAATTTGGTTATCCGATACTAAGACATATTCGTAGTAAGAATTAAGTCCCATGCATTATGATATGTTCTTTACCTATTGGTTCTATTTAATTCACTGGCTTTTAAATTCAAGGTTTTTCTTCCTGCATTATATAATAAATATATTTTTTAAAACATATTTTAATAGCTTTATTCCCATTATTAACGATGAAAGGCTAGTATTTTATTAGAATTATTTGGTAATAATCCTACCAAAAAGCTTTTGAAATGATGTCATACAATGAAAGGGTCATTCTATAGAAGAAGATGTACTTGTAAGAAAAAATGATGTGTTTGTAGTTCTAAATGGGCATTTACCATAGATATCGGTATTGATCCAAAGACAGGAAAAAGGAAACAAACACAAAGAAGTGGATTTAATACAAGGGAAGAAGCAGAAAAAGTAGCAAACGAATTAATTTATGATTTGCATCAAGGAACATATATAGAGGAAAAAGATACCCTATTTAAAGACTTTGCACCGGCATGGCTTTCCATTTACAGTCATAGTCGAGATGTCAAACCGGGAACCATTCGAGTAAGACTACACGAAATTGATAAATTAATGCCATATTTTGCGCATCTTAAGCTCAAGGACATTAACCTAAAGAAATATCAAGATTCTCTAAATGACCTAAGTACCAGTTAGTTCCACCCAAAACAAAAGGATCGGTAAGAAAAATCGTCGTTGAAAATATCGTGAATAATGCGTTAAAAAGACATAAAGATAAACAAGAAAAAGCAAAAAGGATAAACGGTGCCTATTATAGTAAGGATTTTATTTTTACAAATTCATATCGATATCCTGGATATCCCATTCTTATTAATACGGTTGAAAACAGGATGAAGCGATTATTAAAAATAGCTGGGTTAAATCAAGAACTCACTCCTTACGACATACGCACACATCACTTCTTGCAGAAGCTAATGTGGGTATAGAAGAAATAATGGACAGGCTAGGACATACGGAAGATAGAACCACTAGAAATATCTATCTACATGTATCAAAAGAATTAAAAAAAGAGGCTTCTCAAAAGTTTGGTCAACTTATGAAAAGCCTACAATAATGTACAAAATGTTAGCCAAATGTTAGCCATTCACTCTCACCTTGCATAAAAACCCCTTATATATCAAGGTTTCAAAGGGCAACTTACATCATGCCGCCCATTCCACCCATGCCGCCCATGTCTGGCATTCCGCCGCCAGCGCCGCCGTCTTCTTCAGGCTTGTCAGCGACTACAGCTTCTGTAGTTAAGAACATTGCTGCTACAGATGCTGCGTTTTGTAATGCAGAACGAGTAACTTTTGTTGGTATAGTCATGTTTTATAAATTATCTAAAAAGTATAGACTACTTCACTTATTAACACTTACAAAATTAGTATAAAGCTGTGGCTGTTTTCTGTAAAGTAGTTATCTTATTCAAACATGTTTATAGTAGAATCTACGAATTCGAATACTTTATAATTTTTTTGACTTCTAGAATTCAAACTCGACCGAACATTCCCGATAATAAATATATCAATAAATTTGTTATAGGAGGTTGTTATGGTAAAAAGAGCATATAGCCTTGAATTGGGTAAGCCAATTTCTGCTGAAACTGCACATAAAAAATCATTATATGGCGAACTAATGGAAAGTAGAGCGTTTAAGTGTGCCGATAATGAATGTAATATTAACTTAACTTGTACTAATTGGAGAGAAAAAAGTGCTAAAAGAATTTATTTTACCCCAACTTCAAAAAGTACACTTCATATAGCTGGTTGCAATGAATCTGGTGAAGATGAAGAGAAACAGCGTTCTAATTTTGAAACAGAAAATGCAAAAACTAGTGTAAATAAAAATGGAACTGTTAAATTAAAAAAAATATCAGAACAAAAGACTGTTAAACATTACTTGGAAAATACTGAAACAAAGTACAATAATAATCTATCTCACAGACCAAAGAACAATTCTTATGGTACTAAAGGAAAAAATGAAGGAAGTTATATCACATCCATTATATCTTTAATTGAAATGTTTAGGGATTATTCCTTTGATAACCATAAAAGATTTTTAAAAATCTCTTCAATAAAAACTCTTTCCTTAAACGAATTTTTTGTTAATGTTGACCAAGTATCACACCTCCCTTTCAATAAAATACGAATTTTCTATGGTAAGGTCAAGGTTCAAACATTCAATGATACTGGTTTGAAAATATTATTTATAAACTCTAAAATTACACCACCATTATTCACAAATAAAAAAATAATGTTTAAAAGATATTACGGAAAAGATGCTAAAAAGTTTGTAGACACAAACAAAGAACTATATGCTTTCTTTAGGGGATATTTAACTGAAGAAAACAAATGGAAACCATTTAATAATGAATTTTTCAAAGACATTTATTTTTCAATAAATAGTATTTAATATTAAAACTCCCTAAATCTGTATTAGGGAGTTTTAATATTTGAGAAAATTATCTTGTCAATGCCTATTTATCAGTAGTTAAGAAAAATAAAGGCATTAGAAAAATTCATGTTTTTAAAGTATAGACTACTATACTATATTTTGTTTACTTATTAAGTAAAAATAAGTGTTAATTAGTTGTAAAGTATTGATAGCCAGTTTAAATTACACATTTTTATTAATATTAGACTTATATAAATGTCAAGTTAATTATGTACAGTTTTGACTGTTTAAGAATGTACAATTTTAATCATTTTCTTTATCTAAATGATCTTTGATTCTGTAAGAATCACCTATGATATTTACCACTGTGGCGTGGT
>NZ_JBHUMI010000037.1:0-3043 GCF_042684965.1 Ornithinibacillus salinisoli | reverse complement strand
TTTAAAGTCCGTTGTTAAATTAATCGATAAATGCATTCTCCTCACCCCAAATTCAGTATGCATTTATCGATCAGAGTTGTACATTCTTAAATGATCATTTATGTACATTTATAAACTAGCATTTATAAGTTATAATAAATAGCAACTTCTACGTACGGGACACCACCCCACGACTGAACACGAACATCTAAGACATAATAACAAATCAGAAACGTTACCATCACTGTAATAAAGCAAATTATGGCAAATAACAATCCACTTATTAATCCAATTATAGCCTTTTTGATATAATCCCCCTCCATTGTCAATTGTTTTAAAATTTAATGAATAACTTTGGAGCGACAGTTTCATTTTACTTTCTTTTACAATAACATAACATACTAAATATTTAGATTAATCCTTCGAAAAACGTAATGGCTATCTATGACGATATTGATTTACAAGATTTACATAGACTTAAGGTCATAAACTGTTGTTGTGTCTTTATATCTCAACTCTATTTCCTCTTCTTTTCCATCCCATTCTATAACAACCTTTAAAATCGTTTTAGTATTGTATTTCTCACTACCATTCCCACCACTGCCAAAAAATGTTCCATCTTCTGATAAAAAAGCTTTTCCGCTCTTAGTACCTACACCAGGCTTATAGATTTTATACGATATTGGTAACTTATTATTTTTGGGTTTAATTAACGAGTTATCAATCTTACCTCTATATCTAAAAACGTCAATAAAGTCAATTATTCCGTTATCATTTTCATTGACAATGAAGATAATTTCCCAATTTTCACTTTCACCTACATACAATAAAGTTTCATCTGAATGCATTTCAAGAATATATGCAACGATGTGCAATAGGTTAGATTCAACAGTATTTTGATTTTTATTAGTGGAAAAGGGAACTAAAACAATAAATAATACAAAAAAGAAACAAATATAAATAAAGTTAATTCTAGTATTCTTCATGGTTTTGTCCCCCTTAAGCATTTATAGATATATATGATTTTTATGTAAGGACATGCTTAATTTAGGTTAGTTTGTTAAACTATCCTGCTCGTTACTTCAATAACTCTACAACTCAATAATAACGTAATATTCCAAATATATCCGAGTAAATAAAAAGACGACCTGATTTAAAGATCGCCTTGTTCAACTCTTGCACCCGTTAATGCAATAATTATTTATTATCTTTTATGTAAGTAATTATTCCAACACTAAACACCAAAATACCAATTAGCATCAATGAATGTATAAAGCCGTTTAGAATTGGTACATATTCTCCAGTTAAATTCGTGTTTCGATATACGATATTAACTAAGCTGTGACCCGAAGGCGAACTAACCAATAAAATAAGAATACCTAAAATAAAATAAGTTATTGACCGCCTGTTCATAAATCGATTTCCCCCTTATATAATAAAACTCTTCAATTCTTCTGCCCCGTTTTCACAACAACATCATAGTTAAATATTAACATAATATTCAAAACATATATTATAAAAATAAAGATCATCATATTTTGATGGTCCCTTCTTGAACTATTGCCCCCGTTAGCATAACATCCGTTAGGTTAATACTACAGTTTAGAGTATAATATTTTACCTACTTACCAGTTCTAGCTCTTCTGAAGATACAGAATCCCAAGACATTGTTACTTCTATCGAACCCTCATAATCCTCCAACATATCATTAGGTATTGGGGTGGTGATTTGTTCACCTTTTTTTATTAGCTCTATTTCTAAACCTATATGTCTTTGTTCACGATCAATGCTAATTTCAATCTGTTTTAAATTTTTTTCATCAATTTTCTTAGGGGTAAAATGGATATTAGATAATCCGGTTTCCTTATGTTTAACAATCTCAACATCCCAATGTTTACTCTTCCCACTAAAAATAACTTGATTGTCAGAATCCGTACACCCTGTAAGCCCAACGGAAACAATGATAATGAGGGCAAAATAAATCACAAATTTCATTCTTAGCCTCCTATTCATAAACTTTGATCTTATTCATAAATATAATAAATTTAGGTTTGTAGTTTACTAAATTCTTGAACTATTGCACCCGTTTCTTGAATATTTTTTCTTTATTATCTAATTACCTAATATCGATTGAATAGGATTCCAATTGCTTTTTAAGTTTAGAAAAGTCATCGTATGATATCCAGTCATTTTTAAGTTTATATTTACGTCCATTTTTTAAGTAAAGAAAAACTTCCTTACCCAAAACTTCACACTTTTTGATTTCACTGTATTTAACCTTCTTCTTACCCAACATACCTAAACCTTGGAGGTGTATGGTGAGAATATCATTTGTTAAGGTTAAATAAGTTAGATTTTTTCTTGTTAAAAAAGATATTCCTAATAAGATGAAACATATTGCCGAAAAAAAATAAGTAGAGGAATAATAATTATTAGCTCCCCAAAATTGTACTGCCGCAAATACAAACGCAACTATCGCAATTATTTTCCAGACTGGTTTGTCTGCTATTTTAATTTCCATCCCTATCCTCCTTTTGTACTTAAACTAAACTGCGTCATTAGTTTAAGTGAATCCCTTCACAAATTATATAAGATTTCAATTATTTCTATAAATTCAGTTTACACTGAACTAATTAAATATGTAAGTCTTTTACAAGGAAAAACCCCCTTCAGATAAAAAATCCAAAAGGGTAAAGCTTCGCAACTCTTATTATAAAAGAGGTTGTTCTTATTTATATTGCTGGCTCACCCATTCGCAAACGTTGGCTCTATCTTCCGCAATCAATGGCTCAAAACTCCGCACAAGTGGCTCAATTCATCCGCAATAATCAATTTACAACATTATTTCACAAACTCTACTCAAAACAAATATAATTGTAAAGAGACAGGGGCAAAAGTGGTTAGTCAAAGAAAAATCCGAACTATGATTCAAAATTCAATGATATGCTCCCCTTAAGGTAGACAGATTAAAAAAAAATCTGTTCACCTTAGGGGGAATTTTTATGTCTAATCGAGCTTGTTCTATTGAACTTAAACTGGAGGTAATCCAGGCTTATAAAGATAA
>NZ_JBHUMI010000036.1:0-2538 GCF_042684965.1 Ornithinibacillus salinisoli | reverse complement strand
TGTGACTGCTAAACTAAATGTAACAGTTCTTGCTTGATAAGATTTAACACTTCTTGTCCATTAAAATTCTGGTAACTTCCAAGAGATCCAGAAAAAATACTAATGATTCTTCTTAGACACTAGATATAATAGATTTGTATATCTGAGAGTGTTTGAGGAGGTTTGAAAGGTGGATAAGTGGCAAGTGTATATGGAAATTGATCAACTATTAAAACAAGGATTTAGTAAAAGTAAGGTTGCAGAAAAACTTGGGATTTCAAGACCAACTTTATATCGCTATTTAAATAGAAATCCGCAGGAGATGGCAGAATGGATGGTTACTATTCAATCAAGAGAAAAGAAGCTTGATAAGTATAAAGAATTAATTCTTTCCTGGTTGAGGCAGTACCCAGATATGACGGCAGCTCAAGTGCAAGATTGGCTGCTTGAGAAATATCCATCTTTTGAAGTTGGAGAAAGTACTGTTAGATCTTATGTGAGAGAACTGAGAAAAGAATACAACATACCTAAAGAGACATCGCCTAGATCATATGAGGCTATACCCGATCCTCCATTAGGAGAACAAGTCCAAGTGGACTTCGGCCAGACGAAAAATAAGAAAGCTAATGGAGCAGGAACAGTTAAACTATATTTCATTGCATTTGTATTATCTCATTCACGTTATAAATACATGTATTGGCTAGACCGCCCTTTTACAACGAAAGACGTTATTGAATCACATGAGTTAGCCTTTCAATGGTTTCATGGTATCCCTAACGAGTTGGTATATGACCAAGATAATTTACTGGTTATTAGTGAAAATAATGGTGATTTAATTTTGACTGAAGAGTTTCAAAGGTATAAAGAAGCAAAGAAGTTAAACTTGTTTGTATGTAGAAAAGCGGATCCTGAGAGTAAAGGTAAAATAGAAAATGTCGTAGGTTTTATCAAGCATAATTACGCTAAGCATAGACTATTTCACAACTTAGAATCATGGAATGAATATGCGATAGAATGGCTCAACCGAACTGGTAACGCCAAAGTTCATAACACCACAAAAAAAAGACCGGTTGAAGTGTTTGCCCTTGAAAAACAACACTTAAAACCAGTCACGAACATCATTGATGTTCAACATAACAATAATAACAGTATATCAAGGTCTATACGTAAGGACAATACCATACGGTATTTATCTAATCGATACTCACTACCATTAGGGAGTTTCCATAAATACAAGGAGGTTTATCTTACAGTCGTTAATGATGAAAAGCTCATCATTTGTAGTCCTGACGGGGAGATCTTGGCTAAGCATCAAATATCAATAGAGAAAGGAAAACTTATTCAAGATCGTAAACATCAACGTGACCGTACAAAAGGAATAGATGCCTTTATCAATTCAGTGGCAACTTATTTTGATAATCAAGAATTAGCTCATGAGTTTATATCAAGATTGAGAGAAAAGAATCCACGTTACATTCGCGACCAGTTACAACTGATATTAAATTCGATCAAAACAAATCATTCTATGATTATTAATAGTGCGCTCGATGAATGTATTCACCGAAACCTTTATAGTGGTACAGATTTCAGCGATATCATTGGGTACCTAAAACGACAACGACCGTTACACATTACTGAAAACGATAACGCTGAACAATTGAAACGACCTACAACGATGACTTCCAATTGGGTAATGGATACAAATGCATCAAAAAGAGAAATGGACAAGTATTACTCTATATTAGAAGGTGATTCTCAATGACACAGCTTAATCAATTACAAGAACTTATGAGAACATTAAGATTCGTTGAGACATCTAATCACCTAAGAGAATTAATTAAACAAGCTGAACAAAATGACCATTCTTACACAAAGTTTTTACTTGATATCATGCAATATGAACAAAAACGTAGAGAAGAAAAACAAGTTGAAAAACGTTTGAAATGGGCAACATTCCCGGACTATAAAACACTCGAAGAGTTTGATATTAAAGAGCAACAGTCATTAAGCAAGAAACAGCTTAATCAGTTGGGTGATCTTACATGGATTGACCAGCTGTACAATTTAGTTTTATTGGGCCCTCCAGGTGTGGGAAAAACGCACCTGGCCATAGGGTTAGGAATCAAAGCAATATACGAAGGGTATAAAGTTATCTTCACTTCAATGGGGGATCTTGTACATGCATTAAAAACAGAGGAAATAACACGTAAATCAAAAACAAGATTAAAACGAATGAGAGATGCCGATTTAGTTATTATTGATGACTTAATGTTTATGGCAATGGATCAGCAAGAAGCAAATCTATTCTTCCATTTGATTAATGATTTACATGATCAAACATCGATTGTTTTAACTTCGAATAAAGCACCAAAAGAATGGGGCGAACTCTTAGGCGACCCTGCCATAACGACAGCAATACTAGACCGAATTGTACACCGAGTTGAAATAATACATTTAAACGGTGACAGTTATCGAATGAAGCATCGAAAGAACATCTTCGGGCAGGAAAGTGTAACAAATTAATCAGCAAAAACTGTAACATTTTACTTGACGGTCACA
>NZ_JBHUMI010000035.1:0-2179 GCF_042684965.1 Ornithinibacillus salinisoli | reverse complement strand
TATAAATGTCAAGTTAATTATGTACAGTTTTGACTGTTTAAGAATGTACAATTTTAATCATTTTCTTTATCTAAATGATCTTTGATTCTGTAAGAATCACCTATGATATTTACCACTGTGGCGTGGTGTAAAACCCGATCTAAGATGGCATTAGCGAGTTTTGAATCTTGAAAGACCTCATCCCACTGCTTGAAATTAACATTGGTGGTCAAGATTGTGCTTTTCTTCTCGTACCTCATATCAATGAGCTGGAAGAAGAGTTTGGCATCTTCTTGATCAATAGGAAGGTACCCTATCTCATCAATAATTAACAGTTTATACTTCCTGTAATGTTTTAAGCGAGCTTCCAATCTATTCTCGACCCGTGCTTTTTTTAGGTGTTGAATGAGTTCGTGACATTTGATGAAATAAGTACTATTACGATTCTTTGCTGCTGCTATACCGATTGATGTTGCCAAATGTGTTTTACCAACTCCACTTGGCCCTAGAAAAACAATGTTTTCTTTATCTTCGATAAATCGCAATGTAGTAAAGTCTAATATCTGTTGTTTATTAACCGACGGCTGAAACTCAAAGTCAAAATCCTTCACCTCCTTTAAGTGAGGAAAAGCTGCGACTTTGACCATGGAACGCACCATATTTTGTTCACGTCGATCTATTTCATAGTTTGTCCACTTAACGAGCGTTTCGACAAAAGATTGTTGGTTAGATATTGCTGTATCAATAATGTCATCAAGATGTTCATGCATTTGTTTTAGCTTCAAATATTCAAGATTCTTAACGAGTTGCTGATAACTACTATTCATCTTTATAGACCTCCCCAATAGCCTCTAAATTTCTTTTTGACCATTCATCCGTATCAATACCTTCATACATATTCATAGATAAAACCTTTTCATAATGTGATGGGTCATAATTCAATTTCAATTGACTAATGGGATGTCTAGCGATTAAGGCCGTGTTATAATAAACATGTATATGGTCATCATAAATTTGTAAACCGACGGTTTTTCCTTTGTATTCAGGTGGGACTGAATACTGGTTACTCTGATAAGTAATCATGCTTGATGGATTAACCTTTACAGGTTTATGAACGATTTTATATGAATCTCTTATAGACTTCCTGGGTAGGGGCTGTAGGAGATTCTTTTCTTGTTTTAAAGCCAATATAGGAATTTTTCCTGTTCCTTGGTGATAGCTATGATTAGCACGTTCACATAATGTTTGTACGAATTCATGTAACTCTTCATAGTTCATTTGACCTTGATAAGCATGAATTTCGTCTAATAATTTCATGACATTTTCGGCTTTCCCTTTCGTTTGAGGTTTACCTGCCTCACATGGTTTAAGTTTAAATCCGAAATCCTTTGAGAAGTGATCAAACCGTTCGTTGACAACTCCTCTTGAATAAGCTGTTCTCGGATGGTCCATGACCGTTTTCATGTTATCCGTTAGAAGTATTTTAGGTACGCCTCCCAATGCTTCAAATGTTTCTGTTAAAAAAGACATGAGAACACTTTGCGATTTAGAAAGCGTTAGGTAAAAAGCCTTGAACCGGGAATGGGATAATAATAAGACAGCTACATTTACATAGATAATCTCTCCATCCCTCGTGATATACTTAATATTTTCTTTCCAATCAAATTGTGCTTGTTCTCCAGGTGGAGTTTCGAATCGTAACACAGGCTTAGCTGATGGTGTTCGTTTTCCGTTGGAAAAATAGGATTGAAACTCAGGTTTACTAGATATATAACTTCTAAAACGAGATTGTGAACAATCTAATCCATGATTATCTTTTAAGTACTGCCATAGCACCCGTTTATAAAAAAAGACTTGCGGTGAATCTTCTGAAAGAAGAAGGGATATCACACCATAATAATCATCTATTTTAGATTTCCGACTTCTCGACTTACTAGAAACATATCCATTTAAATACTTATCGACTGTTCGTCGATCAACTTTTAGTTGCCGTGCTAGTTCACTCTTATTAATTTTCATCCCAAGACTCTCCATCATTAGTTTATATTTGGATAAGTCTGTCAGACTATCCACTTTAAAGTCCGTTGTTAAATTAATCGATAAATGCATTCTCCTCACCCCAAATTCAGTATGCATTTATCGATCAGAGTTGTACATTCTTAAATGATCATTTATGTACATTTATAAACTAGCATTTATA
>NZ_JBHUMI010000034.1:0-1668 GCF_042684965.1 Ornithinibacillus salinisoli | reverse complement strand
CGAGGCTGCTGAAAAAGTCCAGAAAAAGTCGAAGGTATACCCAAAAAGCTTCTGATTTAGATTATAATAGAACTAATATACTTGAAGCGGTGATTAAAATGTTAGAAAGACAACCATCTTTTCCATTAAGTGCACATTCTGAACTATATGACATGTTGATTCCTAAAGATAACTTTCTTCGTCAAATGAAAGAATTAGTGGATTTCAGCTTTATTGAGGAGGAATTAAAAGACAAATATTGTTTGGAAAACGGAAGAAATGCAGAGCCTCCGATTCGTATGTTCAAATATCTTCTTTTGAAGCAAATCTATAACTTATCAGATGCAGATCTTGTAGAGCGAGCGAAGTATGATTTGTCTTTTAAATATTTCCTTGATCTTGTACCAGAAGCTTCCGTGATCCATTCTACCTCTCTGACCAAGTTTCGTAGACTTCGTCTAGTTGATAAAGATTTGATGGAAGCGTTAGTGGAAAAGACGGTTGAGTTAGCTTTAGAACATGAGGTGTTGGCAAGCAATACCTTAATTTTGGATGCCACTCATACGGCATCCCGTTTCCATGCGAAAACGGCCAAAGAATATGTACAGGAAAAATCAAAATCACTGCGAAAAACGGTTTATCAGTACCAGGAATCCATCAAGGAGCGGTTCCCATCCAAGCCAACCACAAATTCACTAGAAGAAGAAATCACATATACCAATGCCTTGCTTGATGTCGTAGAACAAGAAGAACACTTAAAACAGCTGCCTACGGTCAAAGAAAAAATTAATATGGTAAGAGAAGTCATCGACGATATCCATGAAGAGGCTAGATATGGTGGGGATCCTGATGCGCGAAAAGGTTATAAGGCGGCGGATTATTCCTTTTTAGGTTATAAAACACATATCGCCATGTCTGATGAACGCATAATTACGGCAGCAACGGTAACTTCTGGCGAAAAAAGTGATACGAAGTATTTAAAGGAATTGGTGGAAACAAGTAAAAAGAATGGGATGAAGGTAGATACGGTTTTAGGAGATACTGCTTATTCTAGTAAGGATAATATACAATACGCAAACGAACAAGAAATGAAATTGGTATCCCGTTTACACCCTGTGATAACAAATGGAAATCGAAATAAAAAATTGGAATTTGAATTTAATAAAGATGCGGATATGTATGTATGCCCTGCTGGACATTTAGCGACAAAGAAAGCCGTTAAAAAGAGAAAAGATTCTTCCCAAAATCCTCAATTGAAATATTATTTTGAAGTGGAGAAGTGTAAAGTGTGTCCGCTACGTGAAGGGTGTTATAAAGAGGGAGCAAAAACAAAGACGTATTCGGTGTCCATCAAATCGAATGAACACATCGAACAAGAGGCTTTTCAAGAAACAGAGGAATTCAAACGATTAGCCAAAGAACGTTATAAAATCGAAGCGAAAAATAGTGAATTAAAACACAGACACGGATACGATAGAGCAAATTCCTCGGGTCTATTTGGCATGAAAATTCAAGGTGCAACCACGATATTCGTGGCCAATATGAAAAGAATAATCAAACTAATGAATGAAAAGTAGGTGGAAATCCCCCTACAAAATAGACAAAAAGGAGTAAATTTTATTCAAAGATATTCCTTTTTTCAACTCTTTTTACGTTTTTAAAAAAATAGGTTGTTTTTCAGCAGCCTCG
>NZ_JBHUMI010000033.1:0-1533 GCF_042684965.1 Ornithinibacillus salinisoli | reverse complement strand
CAGATAAAACATTAGAGAAACAGAAATTGCATAAATCTAATTTATGTAAAAATCGATTTTGTCCTGTATGTGCATGGCGAAAAGCGAGAAAAGATGCGTTAGGTTTATCATTGATGATGCAATATGTAAAACAAGAGGAGTCAAAATCATTTATATTTTTAACACTTACGACCCCAAATGTTACAGCTGAGCATTTAGAAGATGAAATACAAAATTATAATCACGCATTTCAAAAGATGTTTAAACGTAAAAAGATTAAGTCTATTGCGAAAGGTTATGTTCGTAAATTAGAAGTCACGTATAATGCGGAACGTGATGACTATCACCCTCATTTTCATGTCTTGATTGCAGTAAATAAGTCATATTTTACAGATAAAAGATATTATATTAGCCAAAAAGAATGGCTTGAATTATGGCGTGACGTAACAGGAATTTCAGAAATTACACAAGTTAAAGTTCAAAAAATAAGACAAAATAATAATAAAGAGCTTTATGAAATGGCTAAATATTCCGGTAAAGATAGCGATTATCTCGTTAATCAAAAAGTATTCGACGCATTCTATAAATCACTTAAAGGTAAACAGGTATTAGTTTATTCAGGATTGTTTAAAGAAGCGAGAAAGAAATTAAAGAATGGTGAATTGGATTATTTAAAAGATATTGATCCAACTGAATACGTGTATCAGATTTTTTACATGTGGAATAAAAATGAATATTTAGCGAGTGAAATTTTTGATTTAACCGAAGAAGAAAAAAGTAAGATTAATCATCGAATGATTGATGAAATTGAAGAAGAAAATTGATATTAAATTGTGATAAGTTTTTCGTAGAAGAGTTGTAAAAAAATCAGAAGGATTTAAAAAAAGATAAGAACATATTGATGATTTTTATTAAAACGTTAGCTAAAAAGCTAGCGTTTTTTTACGTTTAGTTTTTTTCATTCAATTTTATTTTCCTTACTTTTTTATAAAACAAACGCTTTTAAGCGTACTCATATCGTACGTAAAACGTACTCAAAACGTACTTAAATATTAGTACGTATCACGTACGTCACTTAAAAAATTGGTACGTATCGAGTACGTATTAGGTACGTTTCAAGTACGTTTTTATGATTTTTTGCATCATATTTAAGAATCCTATTTGACACTGTCAAATCAATACTTTTGCATTATATTGGTACGTGAAACGTACTAATATAATGCAGGATTCCCTTATGCTCTTGAAAATGCAAAAGTTACATTGTACACCTATTTTTTAGGTTTTAGTTTTTTTGTTGAGAAGAGCAATCGAGATAAAAAAATACATTTTTCTTTCTAAAAATGTTGAGAAAGAAATTTTAAAATGATTTATAGCCTCTCTGTTGAACGAAAAAAGTTTTGAGGTATTTTTTTATACGTGGAATAATAAAATGTCCTAGAAAGGGCTTAAAATGCAAAATAAAAAGACTACTCATTTTTTGAGTAGTCTGGAGAATAGTTTTTGATATTTCAAATGAAAGTGAGTACTACATTGATCGTATCACATGCATTTATG
>NZ_JBHUMI010000032.1:0-1420 GCF_042684965.1 Ornithinibacillus salinisoli | reverse complement strand
TTATAAGGTTAACCAGAAATTACTGGTTGACCTTATTTTATATGGTCTTATCATTTACATTGTAGCCGGGGTAGAACGAAAGCACCCGTGGGACTTGATCCCGTCAGCTAAACTGTTCGCCCCCTACTTGTAGAAACATGATTGAGGCTGGTTGGGACAAGGATCCCGTATAACAAGCGAAGCTGTGATACTACAAGAAGGATTAGGGGTACCGGCAAATACTTCTTAGGAGGAGATAATCAATGAATCCAGTAGTAGGTCTGGATGTAGCTAAAGGAGAAAGTCAGATTCAAGGTTTCCTAGATAAGAAGAAGCCTTATAAAACTAGTTTTAAAGTACTGCATACCTTGGAAGGTCTAGATAAATTGCGTCACTTTTTAATTGAGATTGAAAATAATACTGGGGTACGCCCTCCTGTCGTACTAGAATCAACAGGACATTATCACACACCAGTTGTTCAATATTTAGAGAAAAAAGGATATTTAACAATCATCGTTAATCCACTTATTTCTTACAAGGCAAAGAGTTCTAGTTTACGAAAGGTTAAGACAGACGTAATTGACGCGAGGCACCTTTGCGAGCTGTACTATAAGGAAGAACTAGAGCCACAAAAGAAACGCGGAATACAATTACTAAATTTACGTAACCTTACGAGACAACATGAAAATATTACAAATTTATATGTACAAACAAAATTACAATTTCATTCTGTGTTGGATCAGGTATTCCCTGAATATCGTGGGGTTTTTGGGGACTTATATTCTACTGTATCTTTACTTACCCTATTAAACTATCCAACATCGAAGGATGTTTTGGAGACAGATAAAGACATTCTAGATAGAAGCATCCATGAATACTGTCCAAGACGTTCGTTGGAATGGGCAGCTTCAAAGGCTGATAAGTTAGTAGAAGCAGCACTTCGTGATCCTTTTCAGGAAACACTATATCAGAGTCATATTATAAGCATCGAAATGTATATCAAGATGTTGCTTGAGTACCAAAAGCACCTATCCAAACTTGAGGATCAAATAGATGCTTTGGCACAAGAAATTGAAGAATGTCAGATTATCCAATCCATCCCTGGTATCGGTGAAAAAATCGCGGCAACGATTATTTCTGAAATTGGGGAGATAGATTTATTTGATAATCCTAAAAAACTAGTAGCATTTGCGGGCATGGATCCAAGAGTCTATGAATCTGGCCGATTCAAAGGAACCGTGAATCGAATCACTAAAAGAGGATCTAGCCGATTAAGACACGCGTTATTTATGGCAGTTCGCTCCGCAATCCGTGATTCTCGGAAACAGAAAACAACGGATGAGATCATTCCCCGTAACAGGAAGTTACGAGCCTTTTATGATAAAAAGCGAGATGAAGGGAAACCTTATAAAGTAGCCATAATTGCATGTGCAAACAAGTT
>NZ_JBHUMI010000031.1:0-1029 GCF_042684965.1 Ornithinibacillus salinisoli | reverse complement strand
GCTAACGGTATTGGTGTAGTATCAGATGTTGCTAAAGCTTTTGGTTTAATGTAATCAACATTTTAAATCAATACATATGAAGAGGTGAGTCAACTATCAGTTGATTCACCTCTTATTTGCTTTATTAACACAGCAGGTCTTAAGTAATTAAAAGGTTTAATATGTGATATAAAGCACGCAGTAGTTTAAATTACTGCGTGCTATTTTTTTATACGTAGAATAATAAAATGTCCTAGAAAGGGCTTAAAATGCAAAATAAAAAGACTACTCATTTTTTGAGTAGCCAGGGAATTGTTTTTGATATATTAAATGAAAGGAGTAATACATTAATCATATCACACGCATTTATGCCGAGAAAATTTTTGGTTGGAATGAGCTATGTGTTAGCTAACTATGTTAGCGAGTTGGTTGGTGGTTTGTTGGGATTAATCCCAACGAAGTACCAACTCAACAACACATTATGCTCCGTTGGTTCCAACCAAAAAGCAATTGGAATAAAGCAATAATATGATACGGTTACATTAGGGATGATTTTTAAAATTGGGAGTAAAATTAGGAAAAGGAGTTTTTATTTTGAAACTAAAAAAATCGTTTGGAACATTAGTAATGAGTGCTGTTTTATTATCAACAATTAGCCCAATAGCAGGTGCAAGTGAATCAATAGAATCGCACAAGTCAGTTAGTAAGTCGAATACAGAAATTGAAAAAGATAATAAAGTTTTAGATGATTTGTTTCAAAATCCTAAATTTGTAACTGAACAGACTGTTAATAATTTACCATCTAATCTTAAAGAAGGGACTTCCGAAAGAGTTGGTGGTTCATATGCTGTAAAAAAAGGTATTAAAGCAATGATAAAAAATAAAAAAGCTGTTTTCTCAGGAGTTAAAAAGATAAGCCCTCGTGCTGGTAAATCTTTAGAAAAACGTTGGGATAAGTATGTTGAGCCAGCGTTAAATAATATTCTAAAACAAGAAGAAGCTACATGGGGTAATGTGGAAGGTCAAGTTGCTCAGGCATTAATGGGTACT
>NZ_JBHUMI010000029.1:0-718 GCF_042684965.1 Ornithinibacillus salinisoli | reverse complement strand
TCAAGCTGTGATGGGGAGCGAAATATAGTAGCGAAGTTCCTGATTTCACACTGCCAAGAAAAGCCTCTAGTTAGATCATAGGTGCCCGTACCGCAAACCGACACAGGTAGGCGAGGAGAGAATCCTAAGGTGAGCGGGAGAACTCTCGTTAAGGAACTCGGCAAAATGACCCCGTAACTTCGGGAGAAGGGGTGCTCCTTTAAGGAGGAGCCGCAGTGAATAGGCCCAAGCGACTGTTTAGCAAAAACACAGGTCTCTGCGAAGCCGAAAGGCGAAGTATAGGGGCTGACACCTGCCCGGTGCTGGAAGGTTAAGGGGAAGCGTTAGACGCAAGTCGAAGCGTAGAACCGAAGCCCCAGTAAACGGCGGCCGTAACTATAACGGTCCTAAGGTAGCGAAATTCCTTGTCGGGTAAGTTCCGACCCGCACGAAAGGTGCAACGACTTGGGCACTGTCTCAACGAGAGACCCGGTGAAATTATACTATGCGTGAAGATGCGCATTACCCGCGACAGGACGGAAAGACCCCGTGGAGCTTTACTGTAGCCTGATATTGCATGTCTGTGCAGCTTGTACAGGATAGGTGGGAGCCTTAGAAAGCGGAGCGCTAGCTTCGCCGGAGGCATCCGTGGGATACCACCCTGGCTGTATGGACATTCTAACCCAGGACCGTAATCCGGTTCGGAGACAGTGTCAGGCGGGCAGTTTGACTGGGGCGG
>NZ_JBHUMI010000028.1:0-684 GCF_042684965.1 Ornithinibacillus salinisoli | reverse complement strand
TCTGATCATGGTAAGTGCGAATTTCCGTTTTGACACGAGAGCGTTTTTCTATTTCGCTTCTTCTCGCTCGAGTGATCTGTTGAAGTTGTTTATAAATACCTGTGCTTAACTTTGAATTAGTTGCTTTATTACCGATCAAAACTTCGGCAATTAAATACAAATCAATATCATCTGTTTTTGTGTACGTTAGGTGCTGTTTTCTTTCTTCATGGGTGGATGCAGGGTTAATAATATGAACAGATAACCCATAATCCATTAGAATGCGAACAATATCTTCATAGTATTGACCTGTTGCTTCAATCCCAATGAAAACTTTTTCCGTTTGAAGCTCTTCTTTTGCTTTTTCAATTTTATCAGTAAGAACTTTCATTCCTGTTCGACTGACCATGAAAGAAAAGGAAGGTTCTATACATTCACCAAAATAATTTAAAATCATTGCCTTTTGTAGAACTTTGGAAACATCGATTGGAACAATTAAAACTTTTTCCAAATTCATACAACGAAGCTCTTTTGCGAATTGACTTCTTCTTAACCCTTGTTTACTATTAAGTAGTCTCATTGACTATGGCCTCCTTGGTGGGTGGTAGATTGAGTTAAACTTGGTTAAGTACTTCAATCGTAGCATAGTCAATGGGACTTTTTGTGTTTGAATATATTATTTCAAACACCAGGAAATTATAAAAT
>NZ_JBHUMI010000027.1:0-668 GCF_042684965.1 Ornithinibacillus salinisoli | reverse complement strand
TGATTATTTGTTTAAATTAACAATGAATAAAAATAGAGTAACTAAAAAAGAATTTGAAGAGTTTTTGTGTAGTATAAGAAATGTTCCTGAAATTCCGAATAGACAAGTTATTGATATTTTGGAAGGTTATAAAAATAGTGATCTTTATGTAGATTTAATTGACTATATTTTGAATAGTGATTAATAAAAAAGCTCTTAGCAAGTAAATGCTAAGAGCTTTTTGACTTACAAGGAGAAATCAAAAATCCTGGTAAGCTTAATTAACTTATTAAGAGCAATAATAACTTTAATTACTGAATTAGGAGATTAGTTCAGTAAGGGGGAGTCCTTGCTCTTCTTTCAATTTTATTGTTAATAAAGCATTAAAAATAGCCACTCAACAATTAAGTGGCTATGGAGGGTAAAAGTACTTTTTCATATTAAAAGATTTAATGATGTGTGGGGATGATGTTACATTTTCACTTTATCATTTATTTATTAATAGTGCATTTAAAAGTATTTAACGATGAGAATTTTTGGCTTTTTTGAAACGAGTGAAACGAGTTTCTTCTTGTCTTGATACTATAGGTAACTATTCCCGGCGAGCGAAAGACATCTTAATCCATTGGCATTTCTGTATTTAAACACAAAAAAAGTTGCTTTTTCGTACCTAGTATAGTAAGGTTGTT
>NZ_JBHUMI010000026.1:0-665 GCF_042684965.1 Ornithinibacillus salinisoli | reverse complement strand
TGACAACGAATCATAAAATGTGTTAGTTAAGTCCTCGATCTATTAGTATCCGTCAGCTCCACGTGTCACCACGCTTCCACCTCGGACCTATCAACCTCATAGTCTCTGAGGGATCTTACTCACTCGAAGTGATGGGAAGTCTCATCTTGAGGGGGGCTTCATGCTTAGATGCTTTCAGCACTTATCCTTTCCACACGTAGCTACCCAGCTATGCTCCTGGCGGAACAACTGGTACACCAGCGGTGTGTCCATCCCGGTCCTCTCGTACTAAGGACAGCTCCTCTCAAACTTCCAACGCCCACGACGGATAGGGACCGAACTGTCTCACGACGTTCTGAACCCAGCTCGCGTACCGCTTTAATGGGCGAACAGCCCAACCCTTGGGACCGACTACAGCCCCAGGATGCGATGAGCCGACATCGAGGTGCCAAACCTCCCCGTCGATGTGAACTCTTGGGGGAGATAAGCCTGTTATCCCCGGGGTAGCTTTTATCCGTTGAGCGATGGCCCTTCCATGCGGAACCACCGGATCACTAAGCCCGACTTTCGTCCCTGCTCGACTTGTAGGTCTCGCAGTCAAGCTCCCTTCTGCCTTTACACTCTACGAATGATTTCCAACCATTCTGAGGGAACCTTTGGGCGCCTCCGTTACCTTTTGGGAGGCG
>NZ_JBHUMI010000025.1:0-620 GCF_042684965.1 Ornithinibacillus salinisoli | reverse complement strand
GGAAGAACTCTCTAGTGAACTATTTCTTTTAAAACAAAAGCTAAAAGATTTTGAGTATCACACAAATAACATAGCTAATTATGAAAAGGAAATAGAGCGATTATTTATTGATACCAATGGATTATTACTTCTAACTATTCCTGGTATAGGACTTGTGACAGCCGCAGAAATCTTTTGCGAAATGGGCGATCTTTCCCATTTTACCAACGCAAGTCAGCTTATTAAAAAAGCTGGGACAAATCCTGTTATTAAACAATCCGGACCTGGAGCAGGATACGCAGGGCATATTTCAAAACAAGGTAACGCTAATCTAAGAAGAGCTGTATATAATGCAGGACGAAGCCTTTCTGTTCACAATGAGGCTTTAAAACCTTTCGCTATGCGACTAAAAGATAAAGGTAAAAAAGCTGGATCAGTATACATCGCAATGGGAAACAAGCTCTTAAAAATTGCGTTTGCCATGCTTACCAAAGAAGAGCCCTTTAAATGGGATAATCCAGAATACAACTATAAAGAAGAAGTATTTAAAAAGCTAACTTTACCATTAGCAGCATAAAAAAGAACAAATAAGTAGGCTCCATTCTTTTGGTTCGAGTGGAGATCGGATTAAAATTTCCTGA
>NZ_JBHUMI010000024.1:0-605 GCF_042684965.1 Ornithinibacillus salinisoli | reverse complement strand
TGAACTGCCCCCCGTCAAGTAGACAGTGGAAATAATAAAAATGATTTAGGCGGCCATCGTCCTGTATTCCATAGGACTGTGGCCGTTTAGTTTTTTTTGATACCTATCATGATTGTAAAAGTACATATAATCATCTATTGCTTTAGAAAGCTTCTCAAATGTATTAAACTTGCGTAAGTAGTATTTTTCACATTTCAGAGTTCCCCAAAATGATTCCATTGGTGCATTATCAATACACTTCCCTACTCGAGACATACTATGCGTCATCTTTGCTTTATCTATCTTCCGTTTAAACTCTCGTGAAGTGTATTGATATCCTCGATCACTATGGATAAGTGGGTGTTCCCCGTCCTCTAATAAATCGATAGCTAAATCCATTGTCCTAAAAACAAGTTGGTTATCATTTCGATGGCTAAAAACAAAGCTTACGATTGATCCATCATACACATCGCGTATAGCACTTAAATAGGCTTTCTTGGACAAACCATATTTGAATTCTGTGACATCTGTTACCCATTTTTCATTTGGTTTCTCTGCTTTAAATTCACGATTCAAGATGTTTTCCGCAACTTGTTGGGGAATGGAGGATTTATAACGTTTCTTCT
>NZ_JBHUMI010000023.1:0-545 GCF_042684965.1 Ornithinibacillus salinisoli | reverse complement strand
GACCGAGTGCGAAGACGAATTCAACAAGACTTTCATGATTATGATCGGAAGAAGTGTAAACGTATGAAACATGTCTTTCATAAAGCGAAGGATCGTTTAAAGGAAGAGGAGCTCTGGCATTTAGAAAGATATTTAAACATGTCTACAGAGTTAAGAGATGCCTACGAATTAAAGGAAGCATATCGAGAATGGTTTGATAAAGCAAAATTAATCGGTAAAGAGAAAATAGTCCAAGTAAAAGAAGGTCTACATTCCTTTTACCAAAAGGTTATAAACTCAGGAATTCCTGAAATGATTAGTAGTATCAAGACGTTTCAAAACTGGCAGGTAGAAATATTAAATAGTTTTGTATATGACTATTCTAACGGCTTTTTAGAGGGTATTAATAATACCACGAAGGTAATGAAGAGAAATGCATATGGTTTTAGAAGTTTTAAACGTTTTAGGGCGAAGATCTTATTAGCAAGACAGTATAAAGAAGTTGGGTTACATGTTGGGTAAAGTGGCAAAATTAATCGCCACCCCAACATTTGACGTAGAACCAT
>NZ_JBHUMI010000021.1:0-165900 GCF_042684965.1 Ornithinibacillus salinisoli | reverse complement strand
ACCACGCCACAGTGGTAAATATCATAGGTGATTCTTACAGAATCAAAGATCATTTAGATAAAGAAAATGATTAAAATTGTACATTCTTAAACAGTCAAAACTGTACATAATTAACTTGACATTTATACCTCAAGTAAGCTTAACTACACTGAAGCACTATGAATACTCACTTAGAGCAGTTAATGAATATTTTTTGGATACACCAATTAAAAATATAAAAAGACATGATTATCAGAAGTTCCTGAATTGGTTTGGGAGTAATAAAGCGAAAGAAACTGTTGCTAAAGTACATGGACATGTAAAGTCGTGTGTAAAAGATGCTATGGAGGATCAACTAATCCAAATTGATTTTACAAAAAAACTCAACCAACATGGACAGTATATCCAAGACCCTTACTCTAATCCACACGCTTTACAGTGAATCAAATGGACTTGAGGAAAATATCATTCCAAAAAACGAATCGAATGATAAAATACCAACTTATCTTCAACTTTTTTTGCCTCTATTTATGGTACGGCTCACCGTGGTTATTTAAGAGGCAAAGAAGGCATTGGTAAACTACTCTTACCGATGCCTTTTTTGCTCTAACCCGTCATCAATTTCATACACTACGTGTGTTTTGATAGAGTAATGATACTGAAACGGATAAATTCAATTTTGCGTAATGATGAACCCCCTAATTTCAGGGGAACTCAAACATTTTACTCATTTTCAATTGGCACAAATACTCGTTGTTTGTTATTTTCGATAGGAATATACAGAATTTCTGTTTCTTTATATTGTAGTTTAACGACTTCATCAATAATATTATCAATTCCATCGCTCTCCTTGTTTTGTTTCATACCTTTTTTTACTGTGCTCAAGTTTTTCTTTTCTAACTCAACTTTTTCTTTTGCTTTATTAACATCTCTATTAGCTTTTCCAGCAACAAACATCTTGATTCCAATTTCAGGTAGAATGCCCCAACCAGTAGAAATATAATTATCAGTTAATTTATCTAATGATTTTTCAAATTTTATATTTTTTTCAACCAATTCGTTACTACTCCGCTGCTGTATCTTTGAATAAATCTTCTCAACTTCTAAATCATTATTATGATAAAAACTATTAGTATAATTTTGTTTCAATTGGCTTGTTAATCCATTAATAATTTCTATTTGACCACCGATCTTCATTCTTGTTCCAATCTCAATTAGTTCTGCAAACAAAGATAATTTATTAGCCTCAAAAGCAATCAAAATTGTAAAATTAATATCCGAAAGTTTCTTATCCTCACTTTTTTGTCTTTTTAAACGATATATATATTCTTCATGAATTTCATCTGCAGTTTTTTTATAGTTCCTAATTGCAGATAAATCAGTAGTATCAACAAATTCTCTATTTGCAATTTCAGACAAACTCTTTCTAGCTGCAATCAAACGCCCAATGCTTGTATCATGATGAAATTTTTGAAGTTCTTCTAATTTCGCATCCATATCTGAAATTTGAGCACTAATTTTCTGCAAATAATATGTCCCTGAAACAGCTGACATCACTTGCATTCCTGCCGATAGATAAATGGCCGGATTCACTGAAGCCCTTAAACCAACGTCAGCAAAACCAGCGTGCTTCACTAAACGTCCCGACGCATCTCGCACCATTGTTGATGTAGTTCCATTTGCAAATTTAGACAAATTGGTGGGATTTGCAGTTGCAGTAAACAAGCCATTAGGTGCTTGTTTTGCAATTTGACCTAAAGTCATTCCTTGATTAGCAACTTGTAATGCCGTCTGTGAAACATTCCCCGTCACCAATGACAAGTCAGATACAAAGACCTCCCAGTATTTTTTCTTTGCTTTCAATTTATCATCAGTTAATTTTTCCAAAGAAAGCTCATCGCCTATATTGTTAGTGACAACAATTTCATTAGTTTCATTTGAGTTATTTAACATCCTATCTTCAGACATTTAAACTATCTCCTCGTTCTTTTCATTAGATATATTATACACGGAAATCAATAAACATTCTGAAAAGTACTAATAAGTGATACTTCCTTACTTCGGACAAGTTTTCCGACCAAGATTTGAATGTAGGGCTAGATGTCATCTAACAAATATTTGTATAAATTCATGGTCTTTCATAGGCCGTATAAGAGACTCACAATATTTTTCTTTTTCAAAGATCGGACGTGGGTGAGGTACATAATATATAGGCTTGTTAACAAATTTTTTATCCCCTGATTTCAACACATCATAGCAATATATTTTACTTGATACATTTTTAAAAGCATTTACTAATTCAGAATTACTCTCTTGATGTTTAAGCATACCTTGTTGTCCTTTCATCCCCCATCCGAGAAAAATGACATTCGCATGTGAAACCGCTCCAGAGATAAAATTCCAATTAATAGGCTCATAAGCAAATTGCTCCTTTGTTAATTTGCTACTTGAACCATCAATAATACTAGAAACATTCACAACATATAAGGCATTATAACCAAGCTGAACTCTTGCCACATTTATTAATTGATCAACCGTGTCATCTGTTTGATTATGAGCTGCATTACTTGGGTTCATCATAATAGCAGTAAGGATATTTCCGCCTTGCTCCCACCGTTTTTCTAAAAAATACCGACGTGTACCATTTGTATTGAATATTGCTTTTCCTAATATACTTTCATATGAACCTGTTTGAATAGATAAGTTATTACTATTAGCCAGCTGTTCAAACCACACATTCATCCCCCCAGTTTTAATAACTTAATCACAATCAATTGATTCATGGACACCGGTTATAGTTAATGCCCATAAATATTCCCTACTCTCTCGTCCATTTAAGATTTTGTTCGGTTAATTTTATCTTTTAACTCTTCAATACCATACGGCTTATCTCCTACTTTTGAGTGAAGAGCTAAATGACAGTTTGGACAAACCGGACGTAAATCATTTATTGGATCCACTTCATACTTCTCATTAATTTCAGATAGAGCTTTAAGATGATGAACATGAATTCTACCTTCGAATTCGTCTCCATAAAACTTTGCAAAATCAAAGCCGCAACTGAACAGGAACAACCATAATAATCAATGCAAATTTGTCTTGCTTTATAGTTTCTTTCATATGAATTAACTAAAACTTGTTTCTTAGCTCCTTCTTTAAGTTTCTGAGATTCATATACAGGTAATTCTTCTGCTATAAGTCCCTTTTGCTTTTTATGAATAAGTTCTTGAATTTCAGACATCAGAGAGGAATTAATTTCTTGCTTCGATTGTGAAAAACGAGTGATATTGCTATCAATTTTATTTATCTCTGCTAATGTAATAGGTTGAAAGACTTTTACCGTATTTATATCGAATTTGTAGGCACCATAATATTGTTGTTCTTCTGGCATTTCAAATTTTTCAATACTTTGAAGGCCTGCTGAGGCAATGATTAAATTATCAAATTGAAAGAGTACTAGAGAACCATTTGGTGCATTCATCCCAACTTTTCTGAAATAAAAGATACCGTCTCGTTCTTTTAGTTCTCTTAAAAAGAAAGCATCTTGTACATTCTCTGATTTTTTTCAGTTCCTCACTAAATACTTCATTAGGAGTGAGCTTCTTTGCTTCAGGAAAATACTGTGTGTAAAGTTTATAAAACCCTTCTCCTGGCACATTTATTCCTTTTGTTACAACTTTTGTTGAAAGAAACGGCAATCCCAGCTGATAACATAATTTTGAAATAACCTCAATATTTCCAGGAACCTGTCGGTGAAACATTGGTGGTGAAATCCTATCACCTAATTCTTTATATTCAACTATTGGTTCCTTTTTCATCACCATTATTAAAAGTTGTTCTGCAAGTTTTATTTGATCTATAGTAAGTTTAATCATTTTCCACAACTCCTATTATAGACGTCGATCTACTCCATTCTTTTCTTCGTAAGGTCTCTGGCTTCTGAAATACTATCGCATGTCAGCAATGTATCTAAATGACACCACACTCTACCGCTTGGATAAATCTTTCCAGTCTTGACGCTTAATTACAGGACCTAGGGTATAAATAAAGTGTGGTTCCCATTCCCTATCCGGCATTTCAGGTATAATATTGTACGGGTTTGTTGAAACATCATATCCTTCTATATGGTGTATTGATTGGAGCTTTCCATCGTACCTGAATGCTATGTAATTTGGTGGTTCTTTTGGCCAGCCACTACCACCCATTTAATGCAACCCATTAAAATATGCATTAGAAATATCATCACTATCACCTAAAAATAATTCAATTTCTATTTTAGGTAGATTTTCGATTCTAGGATTAAGTCTATATTTGTTTACATTTTCTAAATTGAAAAATTGCTCAAAAACACCTGTTGATTTAATGAAATATTTTTGGTTTAGCACAATATCAATTGCTTCTAAGACCGTGCTTTTTCCTGATTCGTTTTGACCTATTAATACATTTATATTTTTGTTAAAGTTAATTGGAAAATTTCTTGAAACCTTTGATGTATATTTTTTCTATATACATTCTAAACCTCCAAAATTTATGGTGTGTTAATCCATTATCCCTCATATTCTTGCTTGTTTAGCAGACTCTTCTCTTTCAGGTCTATAAGCATTTACAATAAAATGATATATCTTAAAACGAGTATTATTTTCTGAATTCTTATGTGTTGTTATCAGAATTTCATTAATATCATTGTAGCCTTTTATTATTTCAATAGTTTCAAAATGTTTCTCACCATTAAATTCAACATGAAAATCTTGTAAAAAAGTTTCTCTCTTCTTTAGAATTGTTTCTAGTCTAGTTGATTTATTAAACAGAATAGTGAAACCAAAATCAATATCCTCTTTCATATATCCTATCAATTGCTTAAATTGTTTTTGAAAATTACCCCATTCTTTATTTTCTCCAACAGCTATTGGATTAAAGGTATAATTTTGTTGAGAATAAATAAAAAAATCAAGTTCACCAATATTCTTTAGGGCATATCCACTTGGTTGCTCTCGGGCTGTAATTACCCCTTTATCAGTTAAAATAGCCTGTAAAATATGAGCAATATCATCACTTAATTGGGTCTCAGTAGTTTTCATTAATCTTCTAGAATCATTTTCCTTTTGTTTAATTGCTGTATGAATTATTCTAACTATAAGTTCTTCAATATTTATATCTTCTTTAAGATCTTCTTTTTCAATTGTTTGTAAATATCTCTTTTTTATATCACCTGGCATTAAATCAATATATTCATTAAGATCAATATTAAATGGTTTTATCGCTTTAGGCGCTACAAAATATATGTTTAAAAAGTTATCAACATCTAAAAAGTCGTGATCACTAAATAAAAAGTGTTGGTAAGCTTCTAAATTATTTAGATTTTGGATTATGAATTTATCATCTTCACTCTTGGCTTTTAGACTGGAGATATCAATTATATTCCTTTCCTCTTCATCCGTTACATCTATAAACCATTGAAATAAGTGAAATAATGCATATTCATATATTGGTTTTAAGTTATGTAAGAATCCATCATTAGCATAATCACGAATATCATAGACAATATCTTTACACTTATTAAAATCATCCCTTAGTAAAAAAGAAGGGAAAATATATTGTAAATGAACTTCAAAATCTCTACTACCCTCGCATAGTTGAATAAAAAAAGTTGTTATCTCATCTATCATTTTATTAACCTTTAATTTTACTTCATAAGATATGTCGTATTGAATATCTATCATCGTTTTTTCTCCTCCTTTTTCTATAAATAACAATTAATATTTATACAAACGTTTTTAACACTTTATTCTTTTAGGCAACTATTACTGTAACTGAAGAAAATACTTTATTTGACAAAAAACGCAACGATACTTCTCATAACCTTCAACATGTCCTCTTTCCCTTAGTTCATTAACGTCGATATATTTAAAATAACAGTTACCTTTCATCCAATCCTTGGGCCTGTTGATAACTATTAATTTCTGGGAATCATTCTAAGTCCTCCACAAGCTACTTTTTAAGTCTTGCAGTAGGTTTATTCCCCTGTAGATGGTTATAATAAAGCCTTTGCCTAAGATTTTTTGTTCTTCCCACGTAAAGAGCTTGACTATTATTTTTGTTAAATATTATGTATACAACAGCCAGTTTATCTTCTAACCACCCATTTTCTAGTTTTATTGTTTGATTGTCAACTTAATAAAGACACCCCAAATTACAGTAATCAAGGTGTCTTTACCAGTTGTTATTATTCTACTAAGTCGCCGTTATCTCTTCCGCATTCCGATTAATTTCATCTATTATACCAAGTATTTCCCTCGCATCACCCATATTATCTTTAAACAAACTCACAATACTACCAACCGTTCTAAATGGCTCTTGTTGTAGCACTTTTTTATCTAGGGTACCGTTTTTGACAACGTAATCTACTATAAGTTTTACAAACCGAGTTTGACTTAGATTTAAACGGTTTTCGGATAAAAATTCTGAGAAAGCTGCATTAGCTGCTTGTGGGTCTAGTCCAACAATTTGCCGAACTAATTTTGTAATTGGTGTTTCACCAAAATCCTTTTCATAGTCTTCCTTCGTACCAAGTTCTTTCCAAAGTATTTCTTCCAGCATTTCTACATCTTTTGCGGTTAATGGCTTATTATGATTCAGTTTATAAATCGCCATTTGGTCCTTATGTTCTTTTAAGTAATGATGAACCTTTTTCTTATAACTTTGTAAGTCATTCACATGGAACATCGGGCCATTTTCTTTTACTTCAATAACTTGGTCTTCGAAATTTGTATAGTAAATCTTTTGTGTTTCTTTTTCAATGAATTTAATTAAGTCCCTTAATGCCGCGCGGACTGAATCTAATTCAAATATATCCGCACTGTCCCAGAATTCTTCTGTTAATACTTTGTCAATTACTGGTTTTTGCTCTAATACTTGTGGAATAGTACCTAACTTCGATAATGCTTCTGCTGTTTGAACAACACTACGAATTGGCTTTGTTGCGTTGTTCGATTGTAGTTTGGCTAATTCAATCGTATACATAACCAAGTCAAAACGTTTAGCAAATTCATCATCGGCAAATGGAACAATGATTGGTGAAATGTGATCTTTTATTTCATTGGTATCTAGAACAGAAAGTACCTGCCAATTACTGCGGTTCTTAAACTTTTCAACATATTGAAGATGTTGTCTAACACGGAAATTTTCGTTATCTAGCGCTAATATATCTCTGGTTACTTCATTCACTAGTTCATTACGATGGCCAATGTATTCATCTGTCTGATAATCTGTTCCTTGTACCTCACGGATAATATCAACTTTTGAATTAAATAGTTTCTCTGTGAGACTCTTACCTACTTTTCTATCCATACCTTTAGGATTTTCACGGAAAAACTCAAAATTTCCACAGTAGTCAAAGATAACGAAATGCGTTTTGTCTTCTCCTATTCCAAGCAAATCTGGACATAATCTTGTTCCTCGCCCAATCATTTGCCAGAACTTAGACTTTGAGCGAACCTTCTTAAAGAATACAAGGTTAACAACTTCCGGAATATCTACGCCTGTATCAAGCATATCTACAGAAATGGCAATCTGCGGCAGCCTATTTACTTCCGAAAAATCATTAATAAGTGTTTGATAGTAGTTCACACTATAATCAATGACCCTAGCAAAATTACCTTCGTACTCAGGGAAGAGCGTATCAAATCTATGTGATATTCTTTCGGCATGAGCGTGATTTTTGGCAAAGATTATCGTTTTACCGATTTTGTCGCCACCCTCTACCTTTATGCCCTTTTCCATTAAATCTATTAAGACCCTATCAATCGTATTGTCATTAAATAGCCATTCATTTAATGCAGAACTATCAATATCCTTTAGGTCCTCTTCTTCATCAAAAGTTTCCTCAAAAAGTTCTTTTTCTTCCTCTGATAAATCATCATAGTGAATACCCTCTTCTAAGAACTTGGTCTTCGTTTCAATTGTACGGTAGTCTACCAAGTATCCATCTTCAACCGCTTGATCTAACTCATAGGCATAAGTTGGAACACCATTCTCAAGGTCAAACACTTCATATGTGTTTTTATCAATTTCGTCTTTCGGTGTAGCAGTCAGACCAAGTAAAATGCCATCAAAATAATCAAAAATACTACGGTACTTTTTGTAAATACTACGGTGAGATTCATCAATAATAATGAGATCAAAGTGACCAACCGTGAATAGTTTCTTTCCATCTTTTCTTTTTGCTTCATCAATGGCATTCATCATCGTTGGATATGTAGAGAATACCATTCGGCTTTCTTCTGGGTTGTCTTTATTATCTAGGAGGTTACAAAGCGTCAAACTTGGAAGTAAGTTATTAAAGTTACGATATGCTTGATAGAGTAATGTTTTTCGGTCAGCTAGGAATAGAACATTTTTCACCCAGTTGCGACGAGTTAAAACATCCACTAAGGAAATCGCTGTTCTTGTTTTTCCGCTCCCAGTTGCCATAACCAACAAAGCTTTTCTTTGGTTACGTGTTAAAGCATCACATACTGAAAGAATAGCTTCTTTTTGATAATAACGATTACTGATATCATCATTGATTTGAATATCGGTTAAATGCCGCTTCATCGTTCCGCGGTTCATAAGCAGACTCAAATCATCTTTATCATAAAATCCAGAAACTTTACGAGGTGGGTATGGTTCATGCCAGATATATGTTTCAAAACCATTTGTGTAGAAAATGATTGGTCTAATACCTGTCATGTTTTCTAGACAATCGGCATATAGTTTTGCTTGCTGTCTTCCTACTTTCGGATCCTTTGATGTTCTTTTTGCTTCAACGACTGCAAGAGGTTTACCATTATCTCCAAAAAGTACATAGTCCACGAAACCTTGTCCTGTATTGTTTGGCATTCCCTCAACAGGATATTCTCTTTCAATATTATTATTGAACTCCCAACCTGCTAACTTCAAGTCTATATCTATGTATTTAAGTCTCGTTTCAAACTCTTTTAGCTCGTCTACTTGGAATTTATATTCCTTTGTATTCTGTTTCCGTTTTTCTGTTGCTTTTACACGAAGAGATTCATTCTCTTTCATAATCTCTTCAAGCTTTCTATCCTTTGAACTTAATTGTTCATAGAGGTCTTTTAATTCCTCTGGACGAACACGTTTTTCCTCACCAATAGGTAATATTAATTCATCAAACTCTCCAGCAGTATATTCATCCGAATAACAATAATCAATCCAAGCAATAAATTGAAATAGGTGATGAAGGGAAAGAACCGCTTCGTCACGTTTAATAGGTGAATTCGTATGAACGGCCACATTACCTAACTTCACTATATACTTTATAAGTGGCAATAACTCTTCATCAATAATCCCTATAAAGTTCCGGTCGTGGATTAAACTTGAAAGATTGTCTTGATAGGGAACTTTTATTGCACTGTCAAAACTATATACCCACTTTACAGCTAACTCTAGAGCACGGCGAGATTGTATTGCGCTAACTGCCGGACTAACTACTAAAGCATTTTCTGCTTCTAAACAAGCATTCGTAAAATCTCTATATTGCTTTTTCTCCTTAAGAAATTTAAAGTTTGACACGAATATCCCCCCCTTTGGTTATTGACCATATTCTTCTCTATATAATTCTCCCCTGAAGGCACGTTGTATAATAGAATTTTGTTTGTTTTCCATCTCTACTAAGCTCTTATTAAAGATTTCTTTTTGTTGTTCAATCTCTCCTACCAGGATTTTAAAATGTTTTTGCTTTTCAATTGGCGGAACTGGAATATATAAATTATTTAATATTTTGAGGTTAATATTCTTTTGTGCAGACTCCGGAGCCTTCGCTTCAATAATCCTTTGAAGAAATTTAAACCAAAAATGAACATATAAATTTGACATATTTTTATTAGGAATGTACGCTACAACGCTATCAGGGAAACAGGCTTCAAAAGTTAATATACCTGTTTTAGCAATATTGGCTGCAATTGTTATACATAATGTCCCAGCTGGCCACATTTTACTCTGTTTTAAACCGAGTTCTGAATACGTTTGATGATACTCTCTAATATAAATATCTGAATTCGAAACATCTCCAGTTTGTATCAAAGGATATGGGCCACCTAAAAGTTCTGGGGCATTTCTAGGTCTATGTTTAGACATCCCTCTTTTTAGTTCACCAGTTTCAGACAACTTTTTTACATCCCAATGTTTATTATTAATAACCGGGTCTCCAAACATCTCTAAAAACAGACTTTGTATTAATTGGTCTATAGCTTTGATCTGAGCTTTGCGTTTGTTTATTAAATCTTGAGCTAATATTAAAGTATTAGCTATTTTCTGTTGAACATCTAATGGAGGAAAAGGTATTAATAAGTTATCAAAATACTTTTTTGTAATATGTTTCATAGTAGAACCATGTAGGAAATGTAAGGCTCTATCTAAAGTACTTTTAACCATAAATTTAAAGTACTGTTTATTTATCTCTTCTTTATCAAAAACCACTTTAAAAATATGCTGATTCAATAATGCATTATTTCCACTCCATTCATAAACACCTAGACTTGTGGACCAAGCAATAAGAATGTCCCCTTTTTTAACAATATACTTCTCACCAATCTCACCATTAAAATAATTGACCTTTTCGGATGTGTTAGTTAAATTTTGAATTCTTATAATTGGCAATCCTTTAGAATCCCAGTCCTTTGGTTTAAATGCATAACCATTTATATATGTTGCTATATCCCCTAACTTTTTATAAGTAATGGACATATTCTCACAACCCTTTTACTGATTCTTTAAGTTTTTTTAATCCTTGTATTATTTCTTGCTCATAAGTATCTATTTTATTGAGTATTCTTTCTGGAGTTTCATATTCAATTTCCTCATAGTCAATATCTTTATATTTATTTATAGACAAATCATAGTTATTTTCTCTAAGTTCTTCAAGTGGAACAAAGAATGATTGGTCATTGCGAGTTCGTTCTTTTTCTCTTTCCAGATTGTTAAATTTTTGGATTATGTCTGGAATGTCATTCTGCTCAATAGGACTTCGTTGATCATCTAAAGTAAAACCCTCAGCTTTCATATCATAGAACCATACATTATCAGTGCCACCTGCTCCAGTCTTTGTGAAAATTAATATCGCAGTAGAAACCCCTGCATATGGTTTAAACACTCCACTAGGCATTGAAATAATAGCTTCTAACTTATGATTCTCGATAATCTCTTTTCGAATAGTATTATAAGCCTTCTGATCTCTAAACAAAACTCCCTCTGGTACAATAACCGCCGCACGTCCACCCGGTTTTAATATACGAATAAACAAGGATAAGAATAATAATTCGGTTTTCTTCGTCATAGCAATTTTCAATAGTCCATTAGATACCGATTCATAATCCAATGATCCCTTAAATGGTGGATTCGCTAAAACTAACGTATACTGCTCTTTATCCTTATTAATCTCAGCAAGAGAATCACGATAATCAATATTTGGATTATCTACTCCATGAAGCATCATATTCATAGCTCCAATTCTAAGCATAGACCTGTCCATGTCATTACCATAAAACATTGTGTTATGATAATGCTCTTTTAACCCCTGTACGAGAAACATATCACTATGATTGTCACGTAAATATTCACTTGCAGCAACTAAGAAACCAGCTGAACCCATAGCTGGATCTATAATAATATCCTCAGGTGTTGGCTTCATTAACTCCACAATCATTTTAATAATATGTCTTGGTGTACGGAATTGACCATTCGTTCCAGAAGTTGCAATTTTAGATAAAAGATACTCATATAAATCCCCTTGTGCATCTCGATCTTCTGTTGGTGGTAGATTATCAATACCATCTACAATTTTAGCCAACATATTGGGTGTTGGAATTAAGAAAGTTGCATCTCCCATATACTTCGAATAAGCTGATTCTTCTTTACCATGTAAATTTTTTATAAATGGGAACACTTCATTTGAGACAACATCATACATCTCTTCTGCAGAACCAAGTTGTTTAAATCTATTCCAACGTAAATGCTGTTTATCTTTAGGAAAAACTCCCTCATGCTCAATTCCAAGAAACTCTACTTCTTGTTCCTTTGTTGTTTCCGTTTCATCTAATCCTTTTATAAAAAGTAAATAGGTAAATTGCTCAATAACAGTTAACGGGTTTGTAATCCCGCCTGTCCAGAACGTTTCCCATATTTTATCTACTCTATTTCTAATTTCACCTGTAATCATGTAATTTCCTCCTATTGCACTATTACGTTCATTATACAGTTATAAACTATTATTATAAATGGCCAATGTTGAATTACTAGTACTTTGCTCTTATCATAATTTCTATATATTTCATACTACAGATAAATTGTTAGTTGACTAATAATAAACCCTGAATATGAACCTCTAAATCTTTCAATATATTATATCTTTGTGATATATATTCAATTATGTCTTCCGGATGTATGAAAATATACGTATCATTTTTAGTCTTATATGAGATCTCTAAACTTTCATATTCTTCCTTATAGATAACATTGTTCTCTAACATATTATTTAATTCATCTAACTCATCATTTTCAACATCCTTAATTTCGCTATGATAAACCCTAGCTACAAATTGATCTTCCAAATTGTGTTCTCTATTAATTATTACATTATCTTTTGATTTCCCTAGCATAAGTATGTGATTAAAAGAACTACCTTTTCTAACATAAGGTGAATATTCAGCTGCTGATTGATACCCATATCTAGTGTGTCTATTTGTATTTGTAGGATGTATTGAGACTAAAGACCTCAAATATTTAATATACCGATCATCATTAGATATCTCATTACCTATATTGGGGAATATCCTCTTAGGAGTTTTCATTTTGTGAATTTCTAGATTAAAAATATTACAGAGTTCAGTTACAAATGTGTTTATTTGTTCCGCATAATTTATTAATTCCATAAATCTAAACTGACAAAAATCATCTTCTGTATCAATAATCATCTTTTCACTATTTAAATACCTTGTTAAATCAACTAATCTCGATAGTAAAGCTGAGATTTTATTCCATATAAACACACCATTTACTTCTTTATATTTAGAAAATAAATTGTGCTCTTCAACTATCATTTCATTAACTTTTTCTATTAAGTCTACATTAAGACTACATCTATAAGTTGACATTCTTTTCTCTCCTTAATAAGGCTATAAAACACCTATAGGTTCAATGCCTTTTAATAAAAACGTAGCACTTTTATTGGAAGAAATGTGTATAAACTTATTTTCGAAAACTATTCATCCAATTAAGCAATTACAGCATAATCGCTCTGGTAATATTGCCCATGCAATCTACCTTCTTTAAAACTCGTAGAACTCAATCCTTAGGAATTCTAATACCTGGATTATAAACCTTAAAAGAAGGATCTGATTTTTTACGTTCATATTTATAGATTAATGATAAAGAATCAGATTGAATAACATCGTATATACCCTTATTTGGCCCATATTTTATATATTGGTTAATATCCTTCCAAAACAATCTGTTATTCTCAATTGATAGCCTACCATCACAATAGTCATTACAAAAATTATAAAAAGGCTCATAAGTGTTTATGCATTTGAAGCTATGACCCTCTAAAGATAAAGGACAGATAAAAATTTTAAGCAATTCTTTTTTTAAACCTGCGAAGAAAACACTCTCAGTTGTTGTAAATTCCGCATGTACCGGAACATAGTTTACTAGAATAATTGAAAAAGGACTAACAACAAAAATCAGTTTTAGGCCTTTGTATATTAACGACCTTATTATATAATCACCATTTTTTGTTTTTCCATATAGTCCATAATCAAATGAGTCTAGAATTGTTGAGTCATAAAAATTTTCTTCATAAATATCCCTTAACCTTGTATTATTATCATTTGAATAAAGTAACTCTTTCACAAACGTGACGTGTTACTTATATCATTTTCCATTTTTCTTCTAACAAGATATGAATGTTGTACTTTATAATCAAGATATTCATTTATATCATCCATTTAGTCCCCTCCGTTAAAAATCAATCAACTATACAGTCAATATTATTGAGTTTTACCATTAAGTCTTATCTATCAATCTCATTGTGACGCTCTTAAGCTCAGCTGAGAGCACTTCTTTAAAGCGCGTCTCCTCTGATTCTCGATAATAGAATTGGTCCGTTTCTGCACCATAGGATGAATCAACTTTCTTATCAAAAGCAACCGTAATCCAATCCCCATTAATATGGACCACTTCTCCACCTCCATACTCTTCATGTATTACTTGATCACCAATTTTAAGCATTAATAACACTCTCCTTCATATTTTCATCTAAAATTCCGAATTAGATTAATAAATACTTTTAGCAAAAGCTAAATCTACTAATAAAATACTTTTACAAAATTAGACAATTGGGATATTACTTCCTTTATTTTTTGCTAATTGTCTATACAAGGGATGAATCTTACAGATTTATCACCGGTATATCACTAGTTAATCAAACTCTCTTAGACACATCTAAATTATTGTTCAACATTTAAAACAGGATAACAGAAAATATTTTAAGTTTATCATGATGCAATTACTTGTTCTAAAGAAAAGAGGCTATTCCCTTTATGAAGGGAATAGCCTCTCATGTCAGATTACGAATTTCTACAAATCATGATAAGCATCTTGGTACTAATCGTATCTGAGTCGCTGTAGTTTTCATTATTATACAATAAGTTAAGATATATACCAATTTCTACCGTTAAAAATTATTGCCTAGAGTTATTTAGATGACTGTTATGTTTCATCAAGGCAGTTTTCCAAAGCAGGTGCATAAAATAAGATTCTCAATTACTCCACTTCAGCTAAACAGTTAAGGTCCTCTAAGTCAAAATGATAAATAACATCATTAATGCGGCGATCTTTTGTTCCTTTTCCTTTAGTTACATGAACCTCTTTAATTACAGAATGGAAAAACATCTTCCTTTCTTCATCAGAAAGTGTCTGGTAAAAATCTTCAAAGTTTTTAATTGAGTATTCTATGATATCCATAAGATTATCATTTTGCTTTAACTCTATTTGCTTATTAATGTTAGCAAGTTTCGATTTCTTCTTATATATTGCTTCCTGTTTAGAAGCTATAGATGAATTCATCATCTCAACATCCAAATTTAAATCTGGGTTAGCGGAATCATCCATTGCTTTAAACATCTCATTCTTTAACTTTTCTATCTGTTTTTCTTGATTGCTAGCTTCCGACTCTAGTGGGTTTAATTCGTAGCCCAATATCGACTGAGTAACAGAATAAATAGCCTTTGGAGATACTTTTTTCTTAAGTTGATTTAAGAAATCCTGAAGTACATATTCCTCAACATACTCCTTTTTAACTAGATTTGATAAACACACACTACTACCACTGTTCTTGTTTTTACTGCATTGGTAATATTTGTACATTGGATTACTGTTTCCTTGAACCATCGGCCCCCCGCATTGGGGACACTTAAGTAATTCACTAAGTGGATAGGATCCAGGATGTATTTTTTCTGGAATGTAACTTCTAATTTTCATTACTTCTTCCTTTTTATACCACAATAATTCCCCAATGATTGGTTTGTGTTGTCCTTTTCTTATCTTACCCTGCCATTTAGTATTCCCTATATAAACCTGATTCTCTAAAATCGTTCTAACAGCATTAACTGTCCATTCTTTATCCCGTTTAGTTTTAATTCCTTGCGTATTTAGGCTAGAAGCAATCCTTTTATAACTCCAGTTTTCTAGCATACTTTTTAAAAATGTATTTGACTAATTTTACCTCTTCGGGAATTAATACTAGTTCCTTATTACTGCTTTCATAACCAGTTACTTCCCCACCCAAAAAGCGGCCCTCTTTTGCCTTTTTTCCATTCCAGCGTTAGTTCTAAATGAATAAAACTCTCTTTCAATTTCAGCAAATAATGCCATAACATGAACAAAAATATCAGACTTTGGATCCTCTGTACTCGCATTGTTGATAAAATCGAACTCGATTTCGATTTATCTGAAGTAAATGTATCAAAGACTTTTACGCTAATCCACACTCTTTACCGTGAATCAAATGGGCTTGATGAAAATATCATTCCAAATAACGAATCGAATGATAAAATACCACCATATCTCCAACCTTTTTTGCCTCTATTTATGGTAAGGTTCCCCTCTAATAATCCGAAACCCCCGATAAACCTGCTCCAACAAAATCAACCGCATTACCTGATGGGGAAATGTCATCTTCGAAAAGGATAACGCCAAATCACTCCGCTTCTGCACTTCTTCGCTAATACCAAGTGATCCACCAATTACAAAAGCGACTTTGCTTTTCCCATATGTCGCTAACTCGTCCATTTTCTTAGCCAGCTGTTCAGAGCTCAACATTTTTCCGTTGATCTCCAAGGTAATAACAAATGTATCCTGGTTAATGTTAGAAAGAATTCGTTCGCCTTCTTTTTTCTTTACTTCCAGCATTTCTGCATCACTCATATTTTCTGGAGCTTTTTCATCCGCAACCTCAATAATATTTACCTTCGCATAAGCACTTAACCGCTTCAAATACTCTTGAATTCCTTGTTTCAAATATTTTTCCTTTAATTTTCCTACAGATATAATAGTTAGATTCATATGTAACGTCCTTTTTATATTTTGTCACACTTAGTTTACCAAATTACTCCTTCTTTGCAATGATTATCCACAACGCAATCTACATAAACGATAATAATTTCCTTATATATGGAATATATTTACCTTGATGACTAACAAAGGGGATGATGTCAATTGGCAGATTTATTAGCGAGTGCTTCATTTGAACATCAGTTTTGGTTGCAGGTATTAGGAGACCACTCTCGATTTATTCGAGATTCACTTTATCCTTCTGAAGAAAATGATGTGAGCGTAGCAAAGGATTTTGTGGAGCATTTCGATATGTTATTAGAACAATCAAAGTCGTTATCAAATAATAATGTCATTGCTTTTACCAAACGAGCGGAGGCTGCTACGGAACATTTAAAGAAATTCAAATTCTCGATTATTAAGCGACAGCTAAACGGGGATATAGGTATTCATTTATCACCAACTTTTATTAATCATATGGTCAATGAATTAGAGGAATATCAACTTGTAATCAGTTACTTAAAAGAAGGGAAGGCGCCACCAATATTCCATGAACTTCATCACCACTTAATTTGGTTGGCAGATGCTGCTGGGCATGCGGGAGCAATAAATGATGAATTAGATAAGGTGGAACAACGATTAAAGAAAAAAAGTCATGAGTTCGCGAAGCACTTTGATGCATTTTATTTGAAAGCAGTGGAACTGACCGGATATTTACGTGCGAATATAACCTCTTTTCCTGCCCTACAGCGTTTTAATGATGACGTAGATGTAGAAATGAAATTATTTCAGACATTCCTCCATGAAGTCGAGGAAATGGAACTCTCTAACACGGTTTTAAGTACATTTTCCACATTGATGGCCGATCATATGTATCGAGAAGAATGCTATTACTTGATGAAGCTGGCGGAATCCACGAATACATCTCCACCTGACTGTGACCCTACGAAACCTAGAACAATTGAATAATCTAATGATAAGAGATAATCTCCGCTTTCGAGATTATCTCATTTTTTTAGTAAAATAGTCCCACAAAAATTCTGTTTTGGCTCCCATTAGGTAAATAAAACCCTTTATTTAGAAATGATTTGCCGACTTTTATTGACATCCTTCGACTTTGTACCGATAAGTTATATAGTGGAAAATATATCTAACACACTTTTAGGAGATGATATTGTGGCCAAGGAAACGGAGAAAAAAGGAATTGGTTGGTTTAAAAATGTCCGTTCCAATCAAACATCTATCGAACAAGACAATATAGAAGAACAGACAACTGCAACTGAATTTGTTGAGGAAGAAGTAATGAACACGAAAGAAGGATCGGATGAAACGACTTCCAATAGACATAATGACTTATTTTCAAAAGAGAACCAAGATAAAGTATCTTTGGATCTGATCGTTTCTCTAGAAAACATGCTCAAAGATCGACAATTAATGCAATACAAAAACAATGGACTGGAAGAACAGTTACATACAGCCAATGAGAACATTAGTCGCTTTAAGCAGGAACTAGTGAAAAAGGATCAACTTTTACAAGAAAAGAATAATGAAATCCATGCATTGGAAAATAATTTAACACACAAGCAAATGAACTATGATCAATTACTGGAAGATTATAATGAATATCAGAACACATCCAACATCGAATACGAAAAAATATCAACCCAGTTAGAAACAGAAACTAGTAAATACAAAAAGCTTCAAGAAGAATCTAAGAATGCACAGTATCAGAGTATGTTACAGATCAATGAACTGGAAGAAAGAGTCCGCAATTTAGAAATAGAGAACCAAAAATATGCAGACCAAAATCAAAAAGTTCTTGATGAAAAAGCAGAATTAATGCAAACCATTAATGACTTTACAGAACGCATGTCGTTTTCTTTTACAAAGTCAACCAATCCGAGTACATCAGAATCTGAATAATATATAGGGTAAAATTTACTGACATCTTGAGAGGGGGTAAACATGTCAATCTATCGTGGAAAGCTTATTGAACTAATAGCTGTTGAAAATAACGTAGACAAATCTATTTTACATATTAAATTATTGTTAGATCAAGACCACGTTGAAATGTTTTGGGAAGTTGATGCAATTACAGCTGAAAGTGTACAAATGGTTACGAATTTTACAAAGGATGTAAAATACAGGGTATCCTTTCAATGTTCATGGGACCCACTGCAAAAACACCATACAAGTCTATTAACTCGCACATACAGAGATACAAGCGAGCGTGTTACGTTTACTTGTTCAGAGGATTTCATAGATCAATTAAATCATATTAAAGCTATTCAAGAAGTGAATGATGTGGACAACCTATCGTTTTTGTCTACGAGTCTATTAGATAAACCACCAGAACAGTATGATAGAATGAAGTCAGATGCCGACTTACCGAAGAAGGAAAACCTCAGATTCACTTGGGTGACCGCTATTGCAATCACCATGATATCTGCACTGCTTTTTGGTTATTCAAGTCATGCATACTGGGAAAAGACAGAAGCAAACAACGATGAACTCGCCCAACACATGTTAGTAGATGAAATAGAAGTTACACCAATAGAAGAACCAGATCGAGAGGATACTAGTGTAGTAGATGAGGATGTATCTCTTCAGCCTGAAATTCCTTTTATAGAACTTCATGAGGAAACGACATATAGTCTTCCAGAGGGCTATGTTGCACTTACTTTCGATGATGGCCCATCACAATTTTCCATTGAGATCATGAATATCTTACAGGAATACAATGTTGGCGGTACATTTTTCCTTATTGGTAGTAACGTGAAAAAACACCCGGACTATGTTGAACAAATTCATGCAAATGGATACGCCATTGGTAGTCATTCCATGCATCATGTGAATGTTTCAACACTTTCATATGAGAACCAGGAAAATGAACTCTTGCTTTCAAGCGAGCTGATACAAAATATCACCCAAGAAAACGTTACTATGTTCAGACCACCTTATGGATCTAAAAATGAACATACCGAAAATGTAGTACATCGTAATTCCCATAAAATGGTGCTTTGGAATAACGATCCCAAGGATTGGGAATCCAATGACCCCAAGAAAATAATTGATAGTGTTCGTAACTCCGAAGTATCTGGGGACATCATCCTATTACATGAATCTCAAGCAGTTATTCATGCTTTACCACAAATAATAGAATACTTACAGGGGCTAGACCTACAAATTGTAAACTTACAATCATAAAGCGTCTTGTTAAGAAAGGAGGATTTGCAACAAATTGAGGAGGAAGAAACACAAGTTAGGTGTGCTAACCTTTACCATTTTATCAAATGATGCCAATAAGGTTGTTACTCGGTTTCAAATACCAAGAATTGCTGTTTTTATTATGTGTATAATGGCTATTATTCCTATTGTATTTCTCGCATATTTCATGGTGACGAGTATGGATCAACAACAAGAAAATGAGCGGCTAGCGACAGCGTTAAATCAAAAAACGTCTAAAGCAGAGGATTTACAAATTAGAGTCGATCAAATGGAAGAAAAAACAACAGAAGTAGAACAAAAAATGGCAGAGTTAAACGAATTAGAATCTCAGCTGCAAGAATACATAACAGATTTACCCATAAATGAAGAACCAAGTGGGGGGATTGATGTTCCAGTTTCCAAAGCAGACATAAAAGATGGTCAGGATGAGCTTATTCTTACTTATTCACAATCATCCGAACTAATTGGCAGATATAAAGATACACTTGCTAAAATGGATGAAGTCAATGAAGAGTTGAAATATATTCCAACCATTTGGCCAACAATCCCCGATAAAATTACTTCCGACTTCGGCCTGCGTAGTGATCCCATTAATCGAACAGATTCACTACACACCGGTATTGATATTAGAGGGAATTTTGGAACACCAGTTTATGCCACTGCAGGTGGTACCGTAATAAAGGCCGAATATTATGGAGGATACGGTAACACGATTATGATCCGTCATTCCAATGCCTATCAAACGATTTATGGTCACCTCTCAGAAATAAAGGTGGAACAAGGGGATAAAGTAAAAAAAGGAGAATTAATTGGCTCAATAGGAAGTACTGGCAGAAGTACTGGACCACACCTTCACTATGAGATTGTGAAACACGGGGAGCCAGTTGACCCCAATACTTACTTAAATATTAGTGATATAAGTAAATAGTCCATTTTGGAAAGGATTTTGTATTTATGTTAAAAGGAAATAAGAATGAAAAAATTATTGAAACAATTATTGGTACGGAAACGGTCATAGAAGGAAAGATTAAGCTCCCAACAAGCTTACGAATTGACGGAAAGGTCCATGGCGAAGTGGATTGTAGTGGTGATGTCTTCATTGGTAAAGATGGCTATGTTGAACCAGTCGTTAAAGCAAAGAACATTGTAATCGCTGGTGAAGTTAAAGGAGATGTCATTACTACCGAGAAGATTCATGTCCAGCCAAGCGGAAAATTAACAGGTAGTGCCACATCTAAAGGCATCATAATTGAAGATGGTGGTGTATTTAACGGAAATAGTACGATTGAAGAAGTAGAATCAAAGAGCAAGCAGAAGAAAAATAAAACCGAAGAGCCTAAGAAAGAAGTTGTGAATGGCTAGTTTTATACTTAAAGAGCTTTGTTAAACGAGATGAAAATACGTTTAGTGCAGCTCTTTTATTTATTACCTATTAAAAATCCTGTTTTTCTTTTTTTCGCACCTAAAATTAATCCAAATTTGTCTGAAAGTCATATTCCTTTAAAGGAACAACTTATTGTTTACTCGACAGTTCCTTAATCGATCTTTCAATTCAGATGTTCTACTATTAAAACACCCCTTTAGACCATATCCAAAGGGGCAAAACGATACATCTCCTTTATAAACGGTACGACTTTAATTTAAACTTACACCTATACCTAAAAGCGAAGGCACTCTCGTCATGATTATGTATTCTTTGTTTCGATTTTATTATAAATCACCGGAGTTTTGAATTGCCATTTTTTCCATATTGTATCATCTGTCACTAGTTCAGTCATAAAATGACCTACATTAATTCTGCTTGTTTTACCAGCATTGAATATTGGGCTTCTTACCGGAGATTCGCAAACTTCATATGGGCTTTCTTCATCATTGTTGACTAATGTATCGGGTCGTACTACAACCCATTCTACCTTTTCTTCCTCTTTACCAATTTCGGTAATCAAATAATTTGCAGCCTTGACATTATCACGATGAGGAGGAAGTAAAAGCTTTAGTAATGAAAGAATGACTTTTTCTCCCATAGAATTTTTCTCTCTGGATAAAGTGTTCGTATAACCTGTTGTACTCATAAGTATGAGTTTCACCCTTTTGTCAGCCCTTTTTTTGGCTGTCTCACTGATTCGTTTTATTGCATCAAATACCAAATAACGAGGTTTACCAAACAACCCTTTGGGCGTAACATTGTGACCAAGACAGGAGATAATGACATGACAATCACGTAGAAGGTTATTCATCTCAGAATCATTTAATTCATTGATATTCCCCTTCATGATTTCAACTAATGGATTTTCTTGTATGTCTTTGGAAAGAACTGCACTTTTTCTGATGAGAATCCGAGTATTGATTTGTCTTTTGATTAATTGCCTAACGACTTGTTTACCGGTAGCACCGCTTGCTCCAAGAACTAATACTCTCATATTTTATCTCCGTTTTCATTACATGTTATTTCTATAGGATTGAACCCTCTGACTATTAGATATATTGCTAAAAGCAGTTCGCATAAGGCTACTGGCGCATTTAAGATGAAGTAGACTGGATTCATTAGTGCTATGATATTCAACATCAATAGAAACGTAGACACGAGACTAAGTGTGTAACCAATAATACCCCATATCGATAACCACATTGGAACAAGTCTAATTTTATATAAGCAAAAATAAAGTATTAAGCCGCCAATACTCCATGGCAATATCATTCCTATGTGATTCAGAATATCTCTGCCTTGTCTAAGCAATTCCGCTATGATTTCAAAATACAATGAATTGGCTTGGCTAGCAGCTACAAAACTTTGACTCAACCCTAATAAAAGAAGAAGAGAGCCAATACCGACAAAAAGAAATCCAGCTCCAATAATCCTGAAAGCGAAGTATCCCACCGCGAGACTTTTGTTGTATTTTTTAACTATAGGATAAAACAACACCGTTATCAGTACATATACTATGGCCATTGCAGCTTGAAAAAATATTGCAACTAAAACTTGCATTTCGATCTCTGCTAATTTTCCAAGATAATTTGGATGTTCTAACGTAGGAACAGAACTAAGTACTCCAAATACAAAACTGAATATTAACAGTAGCCCTAGAAAGATCGCTATTCTTCTGTTTGATTTGATGATTATTCACTCCTTTTTCAAAAAACAATATATGGCCAAACTATGTATTTTCAAGGTTCCTTTCCATATTGATGTATGATTTCAACTGTGTTCACATAGACTGCCTAACTATCACTGAAAACCCAGCATTATAACAATCTAAAAGCCGATAGCAAGGCATCTTTTCCTGAGTCCGGCATTACACTTAACCTTCAGCGAATACCCGATGGTCAATTTAGGTGGATGCGGGCATTCGCTGTTGTGTGAAGTTTTTTGTATTCCTTATAGTACAGATTTATAGCCATTCATTATTCGTTTAAAAATATAGATGGTGGGTTGATTATACGCTGTGCTTATCAGTCAGGAGCTCATCCAGCGCCGCTTGATTGAATCCCTTGATGAGCAGCCAGAGTGCCATTGTCATCTCCTGCACGGCCAATGGTATATACAACATATCCAAGTGAAGGTTGAGCCCAAATAACATGAATAAGTCGACAGCCACATAAATAACCGCTCCGATCAAGCCCCAGATGGACAACCATCGAGGGATAAGTTTGGTGAGATAAAAAAGTATGTATAGCAACATTGCACCGATGATAAAAACAATAGTCAAAACGGGTGTAATGATGTCTTTGGTATGAAGCAGGACATTGCCAACAGCATGTAAAGAAGCCAAATCTGCCCCAACGGCAGTGAATTCTTTGCTGAGCACGCCTAACAATAACCAACTGACTACTACTAAGATATATGTGCTTCCCTCAAGTGGTCCTCGGAAAACTACCATCCCTAGTGCCAGTGCTTCATTCTTTTTTTTGAAGAGCGGGTACAAGAATACAGGCATCGCCGCCAGCGAAAGCCCCATCACGAGAATAAAAAATGCGCCAAGGTTAAGCTGAGAAGTATTGGAGGCGATTCGGGTTAAAAAATCCTCTCCAACAAGCAGATCCCTGGTAACAACAAGGCTTAAAATCCCCGATATCGTTCCGATGATGTAGAGTGCACCTACAATCACTGCAGTCAATCTGTAAGGCTTCATTTAATTGTTCTCCTTTCTCCTTTGTTTTTTATGTTGTTTCAGCATATCAGTAGCGCTCGTGTACGAAATCTCGCCTATATAATGGTTACGTCATAATGACTAGTCTATAGAATAAAAATAGAAAATTGTCTTTTTATGGAAAGTAGCGAGTGTAGACCAGCCACTTTCAGTTGGTTGTAGGCTGACAATATTGATCAAGTTGTTAATAATTTCTGTATCTTCATATTATATTCGCGTATCATTAATAAATTCCCTCTAGTCCCTTCAATTCTTCCATACTTATCTTATCTACAATTATTTCAAAACACCTCCTGAACATCCACCATGTTAAGACGTTTTGCTGATTTAATAATTTCGCATATTCATAGCTACTCTAAATTTAGGTAAAAGGGGATATTCAACTTTATTAGTTATTTATAGATTTTATTAATATAGATAGATATCATTGATAATGATAGGAGGGGAAATAGTGGATAAATTAACTCGTATTGTAAGTTTAATAATTTTTGTGTTTTTATTAAATGTATTATTTGGAGCAAAAGAAGTCCCTGATTGGATGATTATGATTGCTTCCTTATCTGCTTTTATTTTATATTTTCTCTCACTTTATTACGAGAAAAGAAATAAAAAAGAGACAAGTTAGTTATGGTCACTGGAATCCTATGATTTCAGTGAAACTAATGGTTAATTATGAAATAAATCCGACTCTAATTCATTTTTTGAAACTTAGTAGTGGTGAGTATCTTACTTCAGGAAGTGTTTGTGAGCTCCTTGTTAATCGTAAAAGGTATGGAGGACATAAACAATATTGGGTATACACAACCATAGAAACATCACGGTGAATATTATTATGCTACAGCATTAGGTAAAGATATATAATGGCGTAATGGCAAGAGCTAGAAGGTGATAAATTGCAAGTTAAAAAGAATAAAAAAGATCGACTTTTTCGGCCCTCAATAAATATTCAATAAATAATATAGAGTAAATTCGCTGTACCTATACCAATAAATAATAAAATTACTGAAACAATGGTTTGTTTCCGGTCCTTCAGATATTTCCAATCTATGTAGGATTGGAAACCAAACAATACTGTTATAAAAATCACCCAAAACCACTTCATAGCTTCACTTTCAGCACCATAATTCATATTGATTAACAGAAAAGATATGATTGCTATGATACCAATTATAATTCTGGCGAATAAGTTAATCTTCTTTACGTTTTCGGGAAACTCTTTTTTCGTAGTACCAACAATTAAATTACTCAAAATGTAATTCGATATAATCATTGCCAATAATATCAAGACAAATGGCATTGTTAATTCACCTGCTTTCTTCAAAATATATTATTGGACAACTATGACCTTCAAAAGTGAATTTTCCCTACTAACCTCAAAAACAGCATATTTATACTGCATTAAATAATGAAAAAAATAAATAACATTACAATTAACTCCATTAAAATCCCTCTTTCAAGTACTTCGAAAAATACAACAACAAAACCTCCAATCTTATATAAAATATATATCCATTACATTATAAAAAATCCTGGACATCCATCTTCATAAATAAATTCTCCAAAAACTTTGAGTCGAACTTATTGTACCATGAATTAGGTAATTCAATATCATGCAGCAAAGTAATAAACTCCTCCACTAAATTTCCGTCAAACTCACGCCAAGAGCACCTTCTTAATTCCTTGTATGCATCTTGATAAGTCATTTTGGTAATTTGATAATTTCGCATGTCATACGTCATCGCATCAAAAGAATCACATACCCGGATTATTCTCCCTTGTATCGATATTTCTTCACCAACTAATCCTCTTGGGTAGCCTGTACCATCCCAATTTTCATGATGATCACGAACAAATCTAGCAGCACGAGTTTTTCCAAGCTCTTTTCTAAGTATAATATTTCCTAAATGGGAGTGACTTTCGACGACAGTTCTTTCCAAGGTTGTAAGTTTACCAGGTTTTAATAAAATATCCTTTGATAATCCCATCTTTCCGATATCATGCAATAATGCAGCAATCTTTAAATCTTCATCATAGCAATCTACTTTTTTCGCTAACATGGTTGAAAGATACATAACCCGAAACGAGTGATGCTTAAATTGTTTTAGAACCTCATTATCTTGAGCAATTGCTTCGAATAATGACACAGGAGTTCTTTTATTAATCATCGAATCTCTCCCATTTGTTTAAAAATTTTAAACTTTTGTATAAGGTACCATTATTTTATATTATTCACAATAGAATCGCCTAGTTATCTATTAGGTAAGTAATTCCTTTATATATTCTATAATCGAAAAATGATAATAAAAGGAGGCATTAAACTTAAAAATTTTCTTCCACTTTTCCCTTTAAAAATATGGTATCATATTATCTAAATAATTCGAAACTTAACTGGAGGTTTTCCCCATGTTTGTTTATGACATTGATGAAGAGATTTCATTAAGGTCCTTAGTCGGGCAGGACGCAATTGCATTATTTCAACTAACTGATCGGTCTCGTCATTATTTACGGGAATGGTTGCCATGGGTAGACGATACGGTAAACATAAATGACTCCCGAGAATTCATTGCTAACTCGCATCAATTGTATGAGAAAAGAATCGGGCTAAATGCCGGTATTTTTTACAAAGGAATGCTAGTTGGTGTTGCTGGCTTCAATAGCTTCGATTGGCGAAACCAGATCGGATTTATTGGATATTGGCTTGGCGTGGATTTTCAAGGAAATGGGATTATGACTCGAGTGGTTAGCGCTTTAACTGATTTTGCATTTCAACACCTACAGCTAAATCGTGTTGATATTCGAGCTGCTTATGAAAACAAAAAAAGTAGGGCAATACCAGAACGTTTAGGGTTTCGAATGGAAGGGCACATTCGACAGGCAGAATGGTTGTATAACCATTTTGTAGACCATGTCATCTATGGGATGCTAGCGAGCGAATGGAATAGAGAAAGGGACTAGATATATGAAATTTTATATTGCATCAGGGCTATCGAACAAGGAATTAGTGAGATATGTAAGTGAAAAGTTAATCGAGAAAGGATATATTCACACATATGATTGGACGCAGAATAACCGTGCAACAGATGAAGAAACATTGCGAGAGATCGGAGAACTAGAGAAAAAAGCTGTTGCTGAAAGTGATATGCTAATTGTTCTTTTGCCTGGTGGGAAAGGGACACATACCGAGCTTGGTTTAGCTTTAGCATTGAATAAGCCTGTGTACCTTTATTCCTCGGAAGAATTAGATATAAGTACAACGACAACCTTTTATTTTGTAGAAGGAGTAGATCGTTTTCACGGTGAAGTGGATGATTTCATACAGCATATCATCATTTCATCAATTAAGCGCAAGGGGGAAACGATATGACATCCATCTGTTTGATTAGACATGGAGAAACAAATTGGAATGCAGCTGGTAGAATACAAGGAAAAACAGACATACCATTGAACGAGAAGGGGATCGAACAAGCGGAGAATTGTGGTGCATCGTTGCATCCATCTGACTATGATGTATTAATATCAAGTCCGTTAAAACGAGCAAAAAACACTGCGGAAATTATAAACAAATACCTCAACCTACCAATTTTAGAGATTAAAGAATTTCAAGAACGCTCGTTTGGTGATGCAGAAGGCTTAACAATAGAAGAAAGAAAATTAAGGTTTCCTGACGGCCAATATCCAAACCAAGAAGAGAGAGAAGCATTTTCACAGCGAGTAATGGGTGCAATAGAAGAAGTTAAAAGACGATTTCCCGACAAACGTGTATTAGTCGTAGCGCATGGTGCTGTCATTAATCAAATTTTATCCATATTATCTAACGGGGAAATTGGATCTGGAAAAACAAAGCTCATGAATACTTGTATAAGCAATATCCATTTCCACGAAGAACAGTGGTGTATTAAAAACTATAATCAAATTGATCACTTAGCCAAAATCGTTTAGGAAGAAAAAGCAATGAATACGAATATAGTAGAAGAAAAGATTTTAACTGATTTACTCGAAGCATGTAAGCAAGCATTTCATTTTCGTATATTGGATATAACACCGGTTAAACGTGGATGGTTGAATTTAAAATGGATCATTACCACTGACTCTGGTAAGTTTCTACTGAAGCAGTACAATCAAGATCGATTGAAAAAATATAATGAGGAAGAACTCTCCAATGTGTTTGCACAGCAAAACCGATTGCATCAGGAAGGTTTTCCCTGTCCCAAAGTCTACTCTTATAATGATCAGTTGTTTCTGAAATCAGAACAAGGTGAACGATTTATCTTAATGGATTTTTGTGAAGGATCTTTAGTTATGCCCGGAAAAATTTCCTTGGAGCAAATGTATCATTTAGGTACCGTAACGGGAAGGATGCATAGATTATTAAATGACGGTACTCTAAAGAAAAAGTCTAGCCCAGAATTTATCGTACCATCTACAGAAGATCGGCTTTCGTATTGGAAGAAGCTAAGTGATGTTGCAAGAGAAAACTATAACACTTCTTTGCTGTATGAAATTAAGAAGCAATATGAAGCTACTCAATTTATTGATCTACAAGACCTTGATTTACATACAACAGGCTGGGCACACCGTGATTTTTGGGTTGATAATCTTTTATTTACAAACGACCACGTCTCAGCCGTTTTGGATTTTGATCGGATGAAATATGATTACCCGCAATTGGACGTTGCACGAGTGATCATGTCTGGTGCTTTACATAATCACGAGCTCGACACCTCCCTTGCATTTTCCTTTTTAGAGGGGTATCGCACACAGCAAAATGTTTCAGATATGTATCTGACCAATGCATTACTGTTGTTATGGTATATGGAAAGCACCTGGTGGATTCATCCGAAAATAGAATTTAAGAGTGGCCCACCGAAACGGTTTGTAGATGAAATGAAGTGGCTTGCAGAAAACGTCAGCCGTTTACAGGATTTGCTCAATGGCAAATGAGAGAAAGAGGGAGTAGCTCTTTCTTTTTTTATTACTTCGCACAAATAATTTTCAATTTCCCGGGAAATATCGACAATAATTAGGGGAATCTTGTCGAATAGATTTGAATATGACGACAATGAGCTATGTAGGTCCTTAAATATAAGCTATGTGAAATAATTACTTTCAAAATTTAAGGGGAGCCATACATTCTATGGTTCCCCTTAAATCAAAAAGCCCCTTATGGTTTACTATATATGATTTGATCCAAATGATTATATGCAATATAAGTAACTTCATCTAATTCTTTATCAAGGGTTGTATAATATATTCTTGTTCCGTTTTGGGTGATAGTTCTATATAGTGTTCTTTCCTTTGTTTCTTCATCTAATTTAAAAGTCATATTATCAATGTTTTTATCAACAATAATTCCCATAAAATAATGTAATTTCTTATTGCTTTTGATCTTTATACTTCCTTCAGTACCACTAAAACCTTCTACATCTTCACTAACTGATAAAAGTCCTGAATCATCAACTATCTTCCAACCAAATATTCCTTTATAGGCACTTGCTAATCTAATTTCTCCTTTTTCTTCCTCCATAAAAAGCAGAGCAGAATCATTTTCTAAGCCGACTGTTAAAAATGCATTTTTCCATCCTTGTTTCTGAACTGCTTTTTCGATAGAAACAGGAAATATGCCTGCCGAGTTTATAACTACTAGTAAAGTAAAAAATACAATTATAAGCAGCTTATTCTTTTGCATATTATCCTCCTATACTCTCAACTATACTGTTGCCTTTACTTGAATTTCAAAACACCCACGAAAAACTATTATCTTATTAAAATACCGAGAGCTTAGTTGAATAACTATAATGACTTTCTATCTCGCGAATTCTGATAATACAAGTTTATCATAGGTGGTATTTTTAGAGAAACAGACAACTAGCGTTACACAATTTGATTTCACACTCAGTTTTCATACTTCACTTTAAGTTAGTTTTTAAAATTCTGTAAAAATACCGACAAATCGTTTGATTTTATCGAACGTTTGTTCTATAATGGTTGTGTGGTACTTAGTAATGAAAGGGGAGTAATATCAATGAACGTATTTTTTCAATATAATTGGCAGGTACGAGATGAATGGTTTGACTGGTGTCAGCAACTATCTGATGCAGAGCTAGTAAAGCAGCGAACAGGGGGAATGGGAAACATCCTACATACTCTTCTTCATATTATTGATGTAGAGCATAGTTGGATACAAGCAATACAAGGTAAAGATGATAAAGAGCTGAACTTTAACGATTTCACTTCTTTACATCAAGTAAAATCACTTTCAGATTCAAAGCGTAATGAGGTGGAAGCATTTTTAAAGCACGATAACTTGCCAGACGACCATCCTGTAACACCATCATGGATTGCGAACACATTTAGGAAAGATGAAGTACTAAAACATATCATCGCACATGAAATACATCATGTTGGACAACTTTCTATTTGGGCAAGAGAATTAGATCTCAAGCCAATATCCGCAAATTTAATCGGTCGGGGATTGTATCAATAATTTTAAAAAGCTCTGTTACCTAAATAGCAACAGAGCTTTCCGATCACATTTTTTGAGTTCCTCTTAAATATGCTTTTACTTTGTGATGAACGGGCGGGTTATTTTGATATAAGGTACATTATTAAATTAGAATTTTATATAAGGAAAGTTGTACATAATAATTAGTGATTAAAAGTTATTTACTTCATGTTTCCCAAATTCAAAAAAGGTATTTGTAATTAATTGTAGAATTATAATAATAGAATTAACTAAAATAAATTCGGAAAGTTAAAAGTTCAAGTAAAATAGTGCCTTTGATACTTTTTTATTACTAAATTTTCCATTCTTTATGCTTTAAGTGAAGAATAGAAAATCAAAAACAGAAGAATATTCATTAAAAAATGTAAGATATACTAATTGATTAGAAATTAAGAAATTACCATTTAATAAATAATAAAGATCTTGTTAAGACAATTAATATTTTTATAGAAAAGAGTGTGACACTTGAATAGTAAAACATTAATAAGCGTTATTGTATTTCTTTTGTTTGCTTTAATAAGCATAATTGTGTTGGATGATGATAAGAACATTGATACTCCTGCTTCAAAAGAGGTTGAAAAAGAAAACGATAAATTAAAAAACAAAATTGAAAACTTAGTAAGTGTTGAAAAAGAGAATGAAGAAATAAAACAACAAATTTTAGAATTAAAGAATAAAAATGAAGAACTTCAGGATGCACTCACAGACACAAATATTTATACAGCATTATTAAATGATGCAAAAGTAGATGGAGCATTATTAAAGTTAAACACAACATACGTAAATAAAAATATTTGTGGGAATTGTCTACATGGTTATGAATTGGTGAAAATTGATGGAGAAATGTCGTCTAGAACTATCACCGACAAAGTTCCTATTTATTTGCTTGATGAGTCAAATACACTTACAGAAATTGAATGGGAATACTTAGTAAACCTCAAACGAATTCCTCTGATTAAATTGTTTGAAGTAGGTAATGAGATTTTATTTATAAGAGAAGAATATCACCCTTTACGACTTGAAGGTAAGGATATACAAGATCAACTAATTCGAAGTTTAGTAAATTAGTTTAGATTAAATAAACAAATTTCTATATTTTCATTTAACCTATACAAGTATTTAGGAGTGAAAGTATGTGATCTAATTATCACATGACAATTATTAAAGAACCACACCTTAATGGCATGGACTATCCGTCTTATTTAATTTAAGAAGCTCATTATCTTCGATCGTATTCATCTAACATCAATATATTCACCTATTAACTCATTTGATAACCTATAGGCATCTTTTTTACTTTTTGCAGGTGCAACAATTACAATGGGGTCTTCTGTAGACATTCCCTTTATAATGCCAACTTCACTGAAGTCATCTTTAGTAAAAATAGTGCCATATCCATAAGTATAGGGTGCTTTGCTATCAAAGTCAGCGTATACTAAACTCCCAATCCCTTTGTTATTAAAGTTAATAACAACATGTCTCTTATCCTTCGGTATGGGAATTTCGATTCCTTCTATTTCAAATTTGCCTTTAAACTCTTTTTCTCCTGTTAAGTTTTTCTTTATTTCCCCATCAATATGAATAGATACCTCTCTTATATCTTCTGTATCTTCCATTTGAAATGAAAAACCTTGTAATACATTTGAATAATGTCTTGGTAATGTAATCCAGTAAAAATAAACTATGATATGGCTATAAGAATTATTATTGAAACTAATAGCTTTTTCTTCATATAGTACACTTCCTATTATTCAATAGTTACTATCTCAAATACAGCTAAAATACGTACTTCAAAAATTTTAGGTGTTAAAGATAGTATTGGAATCAATCATATTATACACTAGTTGACCCTCCAAGACTTGTTATACAGATAAGATTTACTTGTGTTTAAAAGAAAAGCGCTCAAACCATTGAGTATATGGTTTAAGCGCTGCTCTGTTATTTATCTATATAATTTACCGCATTTGCACACTATGCAAGTGAGCAAATAATCCATCACGCTTAATTAAATCCTCATGACTTCCTTCTTCTTCAATACCATTCTTTGTCACGACCATGATCCGATCTGCATTTTTAATTGTTGCAAGTCGATGAGCGATAACAATAGTTGTACGATCCTTCGAAAGTTCTGTTAATGCTTGTTGAATAATCGTCTCTGTTTCCGTATCAAGAGCCGATGTAGCTTCATCCAAAATAAGTACCGGTGGATTTTTTAAGAACATCCGCGCAATGGCGATCCGTTGTTTTTGGCCACCAGATAACTTCAAGCCACGTTCACCAACTTGTGTATCGTAGCCTTGAGGCAATTCATTAATAAATTCCTCTAGATGTGCCCGACGAGCAGCCTCTCTAATTTCTTGTTCGGTTGCATCTAGCTTTCCGTAAGCTATATTCTCACGAAGCGTTCCAGTGAATAGAAAAACATCCTGCTGCACAATACCGATATTCTCACGTAATGATTTCTTGGTCATATCACGGATATCCATTCCATCGATGGTAATCTCTCCACTATCCACATCATAGAAGCGTGGAATTAGTGCAGATATTGTTGTCTTTCCGGCACCGGACGGCCCGACTAAAGCAACCGTTTCACCAGCATTGATATTAAAGCTCATTGCTTTCAAAATTGGCCCTTGAGTTTTCTCATAGCCAAATGTAACCTTATGAAAGGAAATAAAGCCCTTCAAATTTTTAACATGCTTAGCACCTTTTCGGTCTCTAATATCTGGCTCCACATCTAAAATCTCTGTAAATCGCTTGAATCCTGCCATACCCTTTGGATATAACTCAAGTAGTGCACTTATTTTCTGGATTGGGCTTGTTAGTACATTTGTAAATAATACAAAGGCTACTAATTCCCCCATCTCCATACGATCATTAAAAACGAACCATGATCCTACGACTAAAACAATAAGAACCATCAGCCGCATCATCATGTATATATTGGAGTGAATGAAGGCCATGACACGATACGCGCCGACCTTCGCTTTACGGAAATTGTAATTATCTTTCGTAAAACGCTTCATCTCATAATCTTCATTTGTAAATGATTGTACAACTCGAACTCCCGACACAGCGTCTTCTACACGTCCATTTACTTCGGCAATTTCTTCGTACATCGATTTCCATGCCTTGTTCATTTTAATATTACTATACGTAATTAACCAAATTAAGATTGGAACAATGATTAAAATGGTTACCGACAAATGAAAATTGATATTAAACATTAAGAAAAATGCTCCAACAAATGTCATAATCGCAATAAAAAAGTCTTCCGGACCGTGGTGAGCCAATTCACCGATATCAAATAAGTCATTCGTGATCCGACTCATAACATGACCCGTTTTCGTGTTATCAAAAAAACGGAAGGACTGTTTCTGCACATGACCAAATAGATCTTGACGCATATCTGTTTCTATATTTACACCCAATTTATGTCCCCAGTACGTTACAATATATTGTAAAGATGTACTTAATAAATATATGAACAGTAATAACACACTTACTGATATAATTATATTCCAGTCATTGCTGGGAATTAAATTATCAATAAATTTCTGAACAGCTATTGGGAACGCTAATTCTAAAATAGCTACAAATACTGCACAAGTAAAATCAATAATAAATAGCCGCTTATGTGGCTTGTAATAGGAAAAAAATCGTTTCAACATGACGTGCACTTCCTTTATGTATCAAATAACTAAGTACCTTCTATACTATACATCTTTGCAAAGTATAAAGAAAATTATAAGTTTATTTAAAAGGCTTGGCAAGTAAGAAAAGCGCAAGCGCCCGTTTAGAGACGTACGGACTGGACTGAGCCGTAGGAGATAAAGGAAACACGGTGACCAGAGGAAGCCGATGTTGACTTATCGTACGAAGGCGAGGGAAGTCTCGCTAGTCTCTGGGCGCTGGAGCTGGACATGGCTGTTCCTGCAATTGATCAGAAATAAGCCATATTTTATACTCTCTTATCTTTTTAAAAAGACTTTTCCTGCTTCATCATATGATCAGCAAGAAAAGTCTCTATCTATAACTAAATTATTTCCGCTCGGATTAAAGGTCATACCATCCATTACGAATTACTTGTTGATACCAATAATAGCTCTCCTTTTTGGTACGTTCTAACGTACGGTAATTCATATGAACTAAACCAAAGCGCATCGTATAACCCTCTGCCCATTCAAAATTATCTAATAGAGACCAGCAAAAATATCCCTTAACAGGAACTCCAGAGTCGATACTTTGTTGTAGCGCCGCTAAATGTGTTTTAAGGTAGTTAATTCTGCCAGTATCATTCACTTGATTATCTTTTACTTCATCATTAAAACATGCACCGTTTTCTGTAATATATATCGGCGTATCACCATATTTTTTATGAATGTATGTTAACACTTTGTAAAAACCTTCAGGGTAAATTGGCCAATTTATATCTGTTCGCTTATAGTCCATATCCATATCTTCACAATCAAATAGGCCGCTACCTTTTTTATATCTAGCAACATTTCCATTATAATAATTGATCCCAACAAAATCTATTCTTTGTTGAATTACTTCCATGTCACCATCTTCAATTTTCAGTGTTACGCCTTTCTGCTTGTACCAATCGACAAGATATGATGGATATTGTCCATGGAATACAGGTTCAAAAAACCAATCAATCAGATATCCAACTTCCCGTTGACATGCATCAATATCTTTTTGTTGATTACTAAAAGGTTCCTTCCACGTTGTATTAGGAGCATAACCAATTTCACCATCTATTCCTAAATCTCGAAATCTCTTAACCGTTTGTCCATGCGCTACGAGAAGATGATGAGATATGTTTGCTGCCAATTGAAGATCTTGGTTTCCTGGTGCATGTGCACCAACATAATTAGATAAGAAGGAAACACACCAAGGTTCATTAATCGTAATCCATTTGTTAATTTTTCCTTCAAATTCTTTAAACATAATCTCCGCATAGTTGGTAAATGCATCGATCGTTTCTCGGTTGTCCCAACCACCTTTATCCTGTAAAGCTTGTGGAAGATCCCAGTGATATAGTGTACACACAGGTTCAATACCTTGCTCCAATAATTCATCCACTAGACGATGATAATAATCTAGCCCTTTTTGATTCACTTCCCCGGTTCCATTTGGTAGAATTCGTGGCCATGAAACGGAAAATCGGTACATATCACTGCCAAGTTCTTTTATTAATTGCACATCCTCTTTATAACGGTGATAACTATCACACGCGATATCACCATTGTCTCCATTTACGACCTTCCCTGGTGTTTTAGCAAATGTATCCCATATAGACTCACCACGTCCATCTTCATTTGCAGCACCTTCTATTTGATATGCTGCAGTAGCTACGCCAAATTTCAAGTCTTTCGGTAATTGTATAATCGCCATGTTATACCTCCTTACTGATTAATTTTTAACAGGTGTACACGATTCACGTAATACAAGTTCTGGATCTACTAAAATCGGATTCTTTTCTTTTGCCCCATTAATTAAATCATTTAATAAATGAGCTGCTAATTTCCCTAGTTTTTCCTTGTCCTGTTTTACCGTTGTTAGTTGTGGGGTACTATATTGACATGCATCAATATCATCACAACCTATTAAACAAATATCATTTGGAATTTCTAATCCATGTTCCGCTATGGCTTTTTTGGCACCAAAGGCCATTAAGTCAGATGCTGCAAAAACCGCCTTCGGGTAAGGTCGATTTTCTAGAATCTTTTTCATACCTCGATAACCGCTATCCTCAAAGAAATCGCCATGGTATATCCAATCCTTATTTACGGTAATACCAAACTGTTGCATGGCATTCATAAAGCCTTGCTCTCTTAACATAGCAATGGAAGAATCCTGTTTCCCGTTGATAAATCCTATTTCACGAATGTTTTGTAAGTATAAGTGTTCCACTACTTTACTCGAAATTTTTTCATTGTCCGTCATCACATAACTATACCTCGGTCCAGATAAATCCAAATCCACACCAACACAAGGAATTTCACTTTGGACAAGCTCAAAAACGGCATCTTCTATTTCTTCCCCGGCGATAATTAAACAACCATCTACCTGGAAATGACGACAACGCGCCAAGTAACTACCATTGTCCTGATGAAATTGTTCATTGGAAAACATCAATATGTCATACCCAAGTTCTCCAATAATCTTCTTAAACGATGTCATTACTTTATTGAAGAATGGATGTGTAAAGTCTACATTTATCTTTCCGGCATAGATTAATCCAATAAGGTTGGATTTTTTAGTAGCTAGAGATTTAGCCGAGAAGGTTGGTCGATATCCTGTCTCTTGGATAACTTTCTGTACCTTCTGCTTTGTGCTCTCACCAATTCCGCCATAATTATTTATGATCTTGGAAACCGTTGCTGGTGATACTCCTGCCATTTTTGCAATATCTTTTATGGTTAAGTTCATGTGTATTCCCTTCCGACATACGTATTGTTATTTGATCGATCCTTCGGTAATACTTGAGATAAATAATTTATTAAATAATAAAAACACAATTACTAGTGGTATTGTTGCCCAAAAAACGCCGGACAACATCATCCCGAAATCAACATTATTTGTTGTGTTTAATGAAGAAAGTGCTACTTGTATTGTATATGAATCCGGATCACGAAGCACAGTAAATTGCCATAAAAATTCGCCCCAAGTCGCCGTGAACACAATAATTCCTAGTGTTGCAAAGGCTGGTAAAACGATCGGTAGTACAATACTTCGAAAAATTCGGAAGTTAGAACAACCATCCAATTTCGCAGCTTCCACTAGTTCATCGGAAACAGACTGACTTATATATTGTCGCATTAAAAATATTCCTAATGGATTCAAGAAAAAGATAATCATCGCACCAAACAAAGTGTCCAATAACCCAAACTTCGCCACTAAATAGTATTGTGGGATTAATCCTAATTGAGGTGGGATTATCATCGTTAATAATATAGAAACAAATAATACATTTTTTAATGGAAACTTAAACTTCGCAAATGCAAACCCAGCCAGGGAGCTAATAAATAAAACAACTAACGTAACAACCACACAAAGAATTAATGTGTTCCACATCGCTCCGAAAAAAGGAATTTTATCTAACACCGCTTGGAAATTTTCTACTAATCTATCACCTGGTGTCAGCGTGGGTGGAATCGAATTATAAGCGGAGCTCGGTCTTGTTGCCATTACAAACATCCAGTAAAAAGGAAATATAGAAATGAAAGAGGCAACGATTAAAAACAAATACATGAATAGTTTACTAAGTGAAAATCGTTTTCTTTCATTCATGACTTACTCCCCCTTCGCTTTTTTCCAATTCCAGATGTTACGAATGTGTTTATTGCGGAAAATATAATGATAATTAACAATAATATAATCGCTGTGGCTGATCCTGTTCCAAACGATTGTAAATTAAAGGCATCACGGTATAAGTACATGACTACTGTCATTGCTTCTGTCCTAGTAAATGCTTGTGCCCCAAGGAATACCGTTGGCTCGGTAAACAATTGAAGCGCTCCTACTGTCGAAAAAAATACCGTTAAGATGATAAATGGTTTCAATAAAGGAACAGTTATAAAACGTAATTGCTGAGTGATGTTTGCCCCATCTATTTTGGCTGCTTCATATAGTTCCTTCGGTATGCTTTGTAATCCAGCTAAGTATATAATCGTGTTATAACCAATCCAACGCCAAAACACCATGATTGATATGGCAATTTTTGCTCCCCATTCACTCGTCTTCCATGCCACAGAATCCATTCCAAAAAAGTTAAGAACATAGTTAGCAAGTGCCGTCTCATTGTTACTAAAAAACACACCAAAAACTAGGGCTACTGCTACCATTGAAGTGATATAGGGCATGAAAATCATAGCTCTGAATGTATTTTTAAATTTTAGGTAGGCTTGATTTAATATAAAAGCTAAAATGATACCAATAATTATTTGTGGTGCTGTCCCCATTAATCCAATAATGATCGTATTATAAACAGACTTCCAAAAAATTGGATCATTTAAGACAATAGAAAAATTTTGAAGACCTACAAACGTCATATCTCCTAATCCATTCCATTTCTGAAATGCTAAGTAGAGACTAAAAATGGCTGGATAAAGGCCAATGATGGCAAAAATAATAAAGAAAGGTGAAATGTATAAATAGGCACTTATTTTATCTTTTGTTTCTTCAGATCTATACTTACCTTTACCCTTTAAAACCAATGTTTCCCCTTCCTTTCATACAAATATTTATTGATGTGGTAGCTAGACACCACCACATCAATAACAATTTACGAAAGCTACCTGATGACGAGATTATCTACTGATAACACCCTTAATGCGCTCAACAGCGTCACCCCATTCCGAATCAGGGTCAGCACCTTGTTGAACATTTTCCAATGCAGTTAATATTTCATTATGGACGCTAACATAGTCTGGTCCTTTATAAATATATGAGATATCTTCCGTTGCTTTTGCAAAATATTGTGCCGTACTTTGTCCACCAAAAAACTCGTCTGTCGTATTCTTAAAATCTTCCATTTCGTAAACTTCTGGAGATGAAGGGAATAACCCTGCTTCACTTTGGAAAGATTTCAACTGACTTTCGGGTGATACAAGCCACTCAACAAATGCATAAGCCTCTTCCGGATGATCCGTTTCTTCTGGAATAGAGATATAGGAACCTCCCCAGTTTCCAGCAAATTCTGACGGCAATGTTGCGACTCTGAATTTTCCAGATGCATCTGGTGCATTACCTAACATCCAGCCTTTTAGCCATGCCGCTCCCATTTCTACAGCAAAATCGCCGTTGTTTACAGCGTTACCCCATTCTGGAGTCCACATGGTAAACTCACCAACAAGACCTATTTCATCCATTTCTACTGCAAGATCATAAGCTTCTTTTACGGAGTTACCTGCATTTTCAATGAGTAAATTACCCTCATTGTCAAAAAAGCTTTGTTCCGCTCCGTCAATGATAGCGCGATATGCCATTTCCATACTATCCACCATTGGTTTACCTGTTTTTTCTTTGATTTGCGTACCTACTTGTAAGAAGTCATCCTTTGTTTGGATTAGCCCCTCAACCTCACTAGGCTCTGTAGGCAAACCAGCTTCCTCAAATACATCCACTCGGTAAAACATTGCTTTTGGTCCGATATCTGTTGGTAATCCGAAGAGGAAGTCGCCATCACTGTTTTCGCCAATCTTCCATTTCCAATCTAAGTATTGATCTTGAACAACTTTTGCTCCCAGATCATAGAGATTAGAAAATCTATCTTGAGCATCTTTGAATCTATCTAACTGATCAACTTCTAACATAGCAATATCAGGTGCTCCACTCCCAGCTGATAACGAAGTAAATAATCCATTATGATGTTCGTCTGTTTCTGCTGTACGTACTTTAATTGTTACACCAGGATTTTGATCTTCATATTCTTTTGCAAGCTCTTCATAATTTGTCGCACCAAATACCCAGAAGTCTAATGTTACTTCGCCATCTCCACTGGCTTCATCATTATCACCACAAGCTACAAGTGAGAATGATAGCATTAACAATAATCCTAAGGTCCATAAAAACTTACTTTTTGTCATTTGATAATTACCCCCTGTAAATTAGGAATTCATAATAACTAAGTATCGACATTGGCTGCTTCACCTTACTAACGATAAACCATACCCTCCCTACTTCAAATTGATCCTCCCTATAACCACCAATTGTTTTGCTAATGAATAAAATTGTGGCCAAGTTAGGAAACCGATTTCGTAAAAAGAACAAAATAACACCACTCAAAGATGAAAGAAAGCGCTTTCTATGTTAATTATATGTATAAAAAGTCAAAAAATCAACAATAAAAACAATTTTATGTAAATCGGTTTCCTAAATAATTGCGAAAAGCTTGTCAAGATTGTCCTGATCTTTGCATATGTATTAGTGAAATTATTCTATCTAACAGGGGGAGATTTTCATTCGATTCCATATGAACATGTCCAATTGGATTTGCTATGCGGTAGGTTATGTCTTTATTACGTCCGGAATAATGAAACTAATGAATCCAACTTTCAAGGAAACGTTTTATAATCTAAATTTACCATTTCCTGAAATTACTTTATTTCTAATTGCAATCTTAGAAATTGCAAGCGGAGCACTTATAGTTGGTGGAGTGTATGTCAAACAAGCTGCTATTACCTTACTTATTATTATTTCTGGTGCCATATATTTGACGAAATTACCCACTCTTTTCAATGAAGGAATTGTAGCATTCGCCTTTCAAGCAAGACTAGATATTGTCATGGTTATTTTATTAATTTTAATTTGGAAGCATATTCGAGGGAAATATATTTCATAGTAGTGTGCATAAGTTCTAAAAACAGTGGATTTTCCGTAAGTTATGCACAAAATTATCCACATATGCACAAATGTTCGTAGTTATTTTGTGTTTGAACAAATGAACACCACAAAATATTGAATATCTCAAAAAATAATCCACATAATGTGAATAACTTCTTAAAAATGTGGATAGTTACCACCAAAACGAATAAAAACAGCTATCTCCTTCCATCGAGATAGCTGTTTTAGTGGGACGAGGGGTCAGTCCCCCCCTTATTGAACTCCTAGCTTCAGTGTTGTTTCTTGTTTTTCTCCGTTACGGTAGTATGTGATGTTGATTTCATCGCCTACTTCTTTTTCTTGGTAGAGAATTTTTCTTAGGTCGATCATATTCATTACTTGTACATCATCTAAATGGGTTATGACATCGAGTCGTTCTAAGCCTGCTTGATCTGCTGGAGATAATGGATCAACACTCCATACATATACTCCGCCTTCAACCTCGCCAGGAAGATTTAGCGTTTCTTTCCATTCTGATTGTGGGACTTCATCCAATGAATATATTTCTACACCAATAAATGGACGAGTCACGCTACCTTCTTTTTCTAATTCTTCTATAATTGGGCGGGCTACATCAATAGGGATGGAAAAACCAATACCTTCTACAGCCTCTTGGTTGACCTTCATCGAATTTATTCCGATAAGAAGTCCTTCCATATTAATTAGTGCACCACCACTGTTACCAGGGTTGATAGCAGCGTCTGTTTGAATTACTTCTGCCTGCCAGTCAGCTCGACCATCATAATCAAAGTCTTGGGGAATCGTTCGTTGGGTACCACTTATGATTCCTTGTGTAACAGAGCCTGCAAACATATGCCCTAAAGGATTACCAATCGCGATGGCAGGTTCCCCAACCTTAATATTTTCAGAAGATCCCATTTCAATGGTTTGCTCAATCACATCTCCGTCCATACGTAACACTGCTAAGTCAGAAAACAAATCTCCCCCTAGCAATTCCGCTTCCACGTGCGTGTCATCATATAATACGATCTCTAGCTCATCAGCACCTTCTACAACGTGGTAGTTTGTAACAATATAAGCATTTTGACCATCTATTTTATAAATTACTCCGGAGCCTGTACCTGCTTCCGTACCTTCTTGTTGCTGTAAGAAACTATTTTGTCGTTGAATATTGGTTACTCCAACAACAGTAGGAGCAACTTGCTGCACAACATTCGTTATTTGTGTTGTTATATCAACACTCATTGAACTCGGATTATCATTATTATTACCTTGGGTTATTTCGGCAGAATCATAATTTCCTTGTTGATTATCTACCAGATTAGAATTAAATACAGCCGGTATTGCAACCGACACGAGTAAAATACCTATCACTACACCTAATAGCAACGGAACTAACCAACGGTTTCCTTTTTTTCGATGCGGATTAGGTGGATAGTGATTATCATAATATCCTATGTTAACCATCCCCTTTTGCTAAGTAAAAAGCACGTAACTGGTGTACGTACTTTCAAATCAGCATTTCTATAATAAATAGTATTCCGCTATCGTAAATATATTAAACATTGGAAAGGTTTGGTTCTTGTGGGACGAGGGGTCTGACCCCTCAACCCACCTAGCCAACTTCATACATTGGTGTGGGTGAGTTAGGGTCTGTGTCATATAGGTCTAATGTTATGCCTCGTTCTTGGAGTACACTATCCACAGACATTCGTGCTAAGTCTTTCATGTTATTGTCTTGGCTTAAATGGGCTAAATAAATGCGTTTTGTCCGATTGCCGATTATATCAGCTAATGCCAAGCCACAATCCTCATTGGATACGTGACCAGAATCTCCTAATATACGTCGTTTTACATTCCACGGATAACGTCCCATTCGGAGCATTTCCACATCATGATTCGCTTCAAAAATATAGGCATCTGCGTCTTCAACCGTCTTCTTGATTCGTTCTGATACATATCCTAAGTCTGTTACGAGGGCCACTTTTTTCCCATCATGGCGAAACACATAAAACATTGGTTCTGCAGCATCATGCGACACGCCAAAGGATTCAATTTCCAAGTCACCAAAGGTTTTTACTTCTTCCATTCCAAAGTAAAACTTCTGATCTACCGTTAGCTTGCCCAAGGAACGATCCATTGCACGCCATGTTCTTTCATTTGCATAAATAGGAAGGTTATATTTTCTTGCAATAATACCTAGTCCTTTTATATGGTCACTATGCTCATGTGTAACTAATATTCCTGATAATGCGGATGGATCGACATCAACATCATGAAAGAGTCGATCCAATTGCTTCCCACTTAATCCCGCATCAACTAAAATTTTCTCTTGATCCGATTCAACATAAAAGGCATTTCCTGAACTTCCTGATGCCAATACACTAAAACGTAATGTCATTCCTCTTCACTCCGATTTATTACTTCATACTTCTCGAGCAGTATGTTTACCATTTCTTCTTTTAGGTCTGGTTGATCTTTTATTAAACGGACTCGTTCTAGATTTCGATTAATTGCTTCTTCGATGAAGCCTTCATTGTTCGGGTAGACCAATCGCTCTGTTGCGTTTACAAAGAGATCTCTTTCTTCATCTACAGTCAATTTCCACGTAGGTACAAATACTTGAGTGCCATTATCTAATGGGAACATCGTGTAATAACCTATATCCATATCTGTAACGGCTTGTCCCGAAAACAATTGATTTTCTTCATATAATGTATCAATAGCAAGTATTGGACTAATTAATGACTTTTTGTCATTATTTGATTCCGGTTCACCTAACATGGATTGTGTATATGCAACGAATTCATTGTCATCATTTAGATAAACAAGTAGTAGTGCATTTTGATTAAAATAAATGGCTCGTTCGTTTTTTCGTTGAAAAAAAACGAGTATATTCGTATCTGTATCCCAGTACTCAAAACTGAACTCCTCTGGAAACAATATATTACTTTTTACCAGCTGCTCAATCGCTTCTTCTGATGATTTCTCTGGTAATGTAATTGGTTCTTCAAATATAGAAACAATCATATTCTTATTTACGTTGGTAACTTTCTGATTTTCTAAACTCGTAATACGATCCAGTTCTTCATCTGTAAAATGCTTTTGATTAGCTTGAATAAATGCTTCATCAGGCAGTTCTTCCGGTAATTCATCAGGTATGCCTATTTTTTCTTGTTCCAAAGTCTCCTCAATTGATAAATCTGGATTATTTAAAAATGGCCGATCCGCTTCTTGTTCTTTTTCAAGAAATAGGACTAATAAGTAAATATCAAGAAGTAAGAAGCAGAGGATAAATAATGTTTTAATTTGGCCCCATTGCATCCTCAGCTCACTCCTTTATTAAAGTTTATTTCTTCCACACTAATTTTTTGCCAATATCCATTATATTTTAGATACCATGAAGGCACTAACTTTAAAGAATTTAAAGAACTAAAACTATCTATATTCTCAATACTGTAGCCCACCCGGATATCTTGTACTTTTTCCAGATCATATTCTGATTTAATCGCATAACTAATATCTCTTCCTGAATCTAGCTGAACATTTTCTTCCTCAAAGGAACTGGTAATGTAAAATAACGGACTACTATATTGAAAAAGCGAATTATTACGCCATTGCTGTTCAATAATATTTAACATACTCGTTTCATATATTGGGTAACCCCTAAAAAACATTTGATAACGTATGGTGTTCTCTAATGTATCAATTGAATCCACTTGAAAATTGTTAATCCAGCCTTTAAATTCATTAATTCTAGTAATACTTTTATCAATTAATTGATCCGCCGTTACCGGATCATAGCTTGATTGTTGTGGATTTGTATATTCCATACTTATTTCATCCTGGGAAACTCGCATTGTCCGTACACCATCTTGATAATAATCTCCATTATCTCTAGACGGATTTTTTACAACTTCATCTGGACTCGTAAATAAGGCATTAACTAATAATAGTGGATCTACCGTATCAAATCCAAGTTTTTGTCTTGCTAAAGTTACTTCATTATATGGTATATAAATCGGATTCTCAGAATCCTCAAATACCATATATTCCACAAGTCCATTAAAATTCACCAAATAGTCCCAAAGTAAATCATACTTTTCAGCATTTGTGACATTGAATTTGACTTGATCACGACCATCTATTGATATAAATTGAATCGTTAACATCTGATTACTTTCAAATGTGATATAAACCTGCTGAAAGGACCATTCGGGCAATCTTTCTTCTTCGATATCAACTGAAAATAAACTAGGTAGGATACTCACAGGTAGTGGTAAGGGATATTTTATTTCAACTAGATTATTATCATTTGGTCGGCCATTTGCTTCGGTTTCTCTAATATCGTTTAAATTCCAGGATTGCATTTCACGGTAAAGTGATTGTGTATCTAATGGATCTTTAAACCCGTAGTAATAATTATTTTTTTCAAATATAATGTTACTCGGTGTTATCAATTCCTTTTTGGAATGTTCTTTTCCACCCAAGCTAAATTCATTTTCATCTAATAAAGGCTCATTATTATCAAGTGGATCATCTATTGGTTGATAGTTCCATAAACTAAACGTTAGAATTAAGCTTATTCCAACTAAAATATACAATATATAGGTTTTTACAGTTTCAAAATTCATCGAGTAACCCTCCGCTTCTTACCTATCAGCGGGAGTGTAAAGAGAATCATGGTACCTTTACCCTCTTTACTTTTCGCCCAAATTCTACCATGGTGTGCTTCTACCAACTCTTTGGAAATTGCTAAACCTAACCCCGTTCCACCAAATTTTCTCGTTCTTGCTTTATCAGCTCTGTAGAATCGTTCAAATATTTTATCAAGCTTATCGTATGCGATTCCCATCCCTTGATCTTCTATAGCTACAAGAATTTGATATTTTTGTCTAATAACCTTCAATGTAATTTTTCCACCCTCAGGTGAATATTTAATAGCATTGGAAATGATATTATCTAATACTTGTGTTATTTTATCTTGATCAATTAAGACATACAGCCTTTCTTTTGGCAATTCTCTTTGAAGGGTAATCCGTTCTGGTATGTTCATTTCAAAACGATCAATTATATGATGAAAATACGTTATGAAGTCCGTTCGCTCTCTTTGTAATGTATAATCTTTCGTATCCATTCGGGAAAGCTGTAATAAGTCATTAACCATTCGTATCATTCGTTCTGTTTCGTTTTGTGTTACTTCTAAAAATTTAGGAGCAATTTCTTTATTTTCCCATGCGCCATCTGTTAAGGCTTCAATATAACTACGCATCGTTGTTAGTGGAGTACGTAATTCATGGGAGACATCTGAAACAAATTCACGACGATCCTGTTCTAGCTTTTCCTGTTCGGTTACATCACTAATAACCGTAATAAAACCTGAAATCTCATCCTCTTCATCAGTAACCGTTGAAAAATTAGCTCGAATCATAAAAATACTATCATCTTCACTAAAATCAATAATCATTGTTCCACTATCTTGTAGATCTGTTATATCTACAACTTTCTCATCCAAATTTAATACATCAAGTAGAAACTTACCTTGACTATCCTCGGGGTTTTGTCCAATTAACTTCCCTGCCGCTTCATTCATTAAGGTGACAGCACCTGTTTTATCGGTAGCTATAACACCGTCCGACATATTTTCCAATACCGAATTAAGCTTACGTGTTTCTTCTTCTGTTTTAGCATAGGATAGTCTTAACCGATCATTCAAATCGTTAAAAGTCACTGCAAGCTGTCCAATTTCATCTTGTCCATAAACATTAACTTTTTGAGAGAAATCTCCTCTTGCCATTGTTTGCGCTTGTTCCCGCATTTCTTTAATTGGTCTTGTAATAGTTCTTGCAACTAAAATACCGATAAAGGCAGAAATTAAAATGGCTAAAGTTGATCCTCTTAGAAATATCACGTTTATACTTTCCAGTTGATCGTAAACTTTTTCTAAAGAAGACTCTACATAAATAACACCCAGCACATCTTCAGATTCGTTCATTATTGGCACTGCTTTTACATACATTCTATTATCTGTTTCTGGATCTATGAAGCTGTCTGATTGCACATCTTCAACAACTAAAGTCTTCTGGATAAATTCTTTGAATGTTTTTTTACCGATATCGTCTTCCTGGGTGTAGTCATTTGTCCCTAATACGCTACTTTGATTATTAACAACGAGAACATTCCAATTACTATCTGTCTCAATATCCCTAATTGTACCTTGTACATCCTCTTGAAGTGTAGGTTCACCTTCTTCACCCGTACGTTCCTTGTTAAAGACTTCTCCTAAATAGATACTTAATACATCAATGCGGTTATCGATGGTTTCAATATGGTTATTACGCAATTTTGAAGCTAATTCTGTCCCAAAATAAGAACCGATCACTTGTACAGCCACAAGCAATAGTAAAATGTAAATAATAATAAACTTTAATTGTATGGAACGAAAAAAACCAACTTTATGCATAGTAACTACTCCTGCTCAGGATTACGTAAATAATACCCAACACCTCGACGGGTGACGATCCACATCGGGTTACTTGGACTCTCCTCTATTTTTTCACGAAGTCTTCTTACAGTCACATCCACTGTTCTCACATCACCAAAGTAATCATAACCCCATACGGTTTCTAGCAAATGCTCTCGTGTCATCACTTGTCCAATATGTCGAGCTAAATAATGTAGCAATTCGAATTCACGATGTGTTAATTCGATTTGTGCACCATCTCTTGTTACGGTGTAAGCATCTGGGTGTATTACAAGGGATCCAATACTAATATCTTTTGACTCTCTTGTCGAATCCTCTGGGACTTGCTGCAGTCTTCGTAAGTTAGCTTTTACACGTGCAATCAATTCTCGGTTGCTAAACGGTTTCGTTACATAATCATCTGCACCAAGTTCTAACCCAAGTACTTTGTCAATTTCTGAGTCTTTGGCCGTTAACATGATAATCGGCATCGTTTGTGTTTTTCGAATCTCACGGCATACCTCATATCCATCTTTATTTGGAAGCATGATGTCCAATAATACTAAATCCGGTGATTCTGCTCCAGCTAGACTTATTGCCTCATCACCCTCATATGCACATACTACTTCATAGCCTTCTTTTTCTAAATTAAATTTCAAAATGTCCGCAATTGGTTGTTCATCATCAACAACTAAAATTTTCTGTGGCATTGTTCCACTTCCCTTTATTTTAATTTACATCATATATTTTAAAAAACGTTAGTTTCGCATCGTCGTATACTACCTATTTTAACTTACTTTTGATTAAATGTCTTTCCTTGCAGACAAAGAAGTATCATGTTTTGGTCGTAATTCCATTCATCTGCATACTTACGACGTCTCCTTCCATCGTGTGAATAGGATTAAACTACATCGATTAATTTTTGTTATTCTGTGATACATATTATGAAGTAAAACAGGCTAGCTCATTCACTTGAGCTAGCCTGTTAGCTATTTAATTTAAATGATCTAATGGATTTTGTAAAACACCATCTTGGTAAACTTCAAAATGTAAGTGAACTCCAGTGGAATTACCTGTAGATCCCATTACACCTATTTTTTTTCCTTTTTCGACAGTTTGTCCAACATTAACATCTATAGAAGATAGATGGGCATAAATTGTTTTCATTCCGTTGTTGTGATTGATTACTATTTTATTTCCAAATCCACTAGAATAACCTGCTTCCACAACTACGCCATTATCAGCGGCTAGAATAGATCGGTTGCTCGGTCTAGCTATATCAATACCCTTATGCATTCTTCCCCAGCGTTGTCCAACATGACTAGATACATATCCACCTACTGTTGGCCAGCTTAATACTCCCGTACCTCTTGAAGGAATAACTTTCGTACCTTTTACAATTACCTTATTAACAGGGTCTTTGGTTACTTTTTCATCCAAAATTTCACGATCGGATGTTTTTCCATTTCTTATTTCTAATGCGTAATGAACTTCTTTTTTACCATCAGAACCTTTTTGACGTACAGTTTCTTCCCCTTTGTACAATTCATCCGACTTTACTATTTCTGTCTCATGCTTCATTGTCTCTTCTTTCTTTTCTTGCTTTAAAACAACTACATCAACAAAGGGTTTTAGATCGGTGACATTAATCTCTTGTCCAATTTGTATGACAGAATCTTCGTCAAGCTCTGGGTTAAGCTCAAGTAGCTTCTTTGTGGTTAAATTATAGTTACTTGCAATTTTCCCTAATACTTCGCCTTCTTGCACTTCATGCTTTTTCTCTGCTAGCGTACCTTTTTCTAGTAGCTTAACACCTTGCTTCACAGATAAAATTTCTTCCGGGTCTATTTTTTCCTTAGAAAGTGAAACTTCTTCTGATAATGTTACGTCTAATATAATAGATTCACCAATTGCAATATCGCTCATTTCTTTTGGTTTATCTGCAACACCAGGTTCATCACTTTCCGTAACGGATTGTTTAGATTCTTCAATTTTTTCTAGTATATCTTCATCAACATATTTCGTTTTATAGTTATGGATTACTTGATTTGCAGTTTCTTCGTCATTAAAGTATCCAACAACATTGTCACCGATAGTAAGCTCAATGGATTCAGCTTTAATCGATAACTGGTCTTCTAATTCATTCGCTACATCCGTATTATTGAAATTTGGGTTAAACACTTTTTCCGAAACTAGAGACACTTCTTCTCCAATTGTAAGTGTTATATCATCGGAATATGATTCATCCCCAGTAGTTAATTTATCCTCTACAATATCTTCTACAATATTCGGATCGCTAATTTTACCGATATATTCACCATCAAGATATACATGGTGAACTATTTCAACACCGTCACTATCTTCCGCAAAAACCGTTCCGTATGTAAAGAGTAGACCAATACTCGTTGCAAGAGCTATCCGTTTAAACATACTCGTTGTTTTTGTTTTATTTTTTCGAAATAACACGATGGTAATTCCCCCTTACCATGAAAAAATATTATATTTAAATTTTCAAATAGTTTCTTTAGTAGACTTTCTCTGTACCTCTATTAATCTACCATAGATGTCGTATCTTAGGGAACAGTATTTCCTACAATGTAAACAAACTGTATAATAAATTACATTTTTTTACTATATCGTACTTAATTACCATAAAAATTAGTAGAAATAGAGTATTTTATACCTATTTTAAACCAAATTATGACATTAATTTTACAAGACTGTTACACATTGTCATACAAATTATCTACATCATTTCATGATATATCTACTTTTGACTTGATTTTGAGAAGAACAAAAGCGCAAGCGCCCGTTTAGCGACGTACGAACTGCGCCAGCGTAACGCTGGTGGTTCAATGTTGCCACGCAAAGTGGCGGTTTTAATTGAACAGTCCCCGCAGGAGATAAAGGAAACATGCCCCTTCATAGGGGTATGCCGACGTTGGGCGCAAAGCCCGGTTTTAGTCGGCCTTCCTTTAATCTTACAGTTTAAGGATGTTCGACTATGTCGAACTGTTATCGTACGGAGGTGAGGGAAGTTGCGCTAGTCGCTGGGCGCTGGAGCTGGACGTGGCTGTTCTTGCCAATAAGTATCCACAGGTATTAAATTTTATAATTTCCTAGACTATAAAAAAAGGATAGCACCTGTTTTACCAAGTACTATCTCTATCCAAATTAATATGTTTAGTTGCTATATACACTTCTTACGACATTTGTTTGCGAACGATCTGGTCCAACAGAGAAGATTGATAACGGAATTTCAGTTAGTTGTGAAATTCGCTCCAGATAGTGACGTGCATTTGCAGGAAGTTCATGCAAATTCCTAACATTTGTTATATCTTCACTCCAACCTGGCATTTCTTCATATACTGGCTCACATTCTGCTAATGCAACTAAACTTGCCGGAAATTCTTTTACCAATTCACCTTTGTAACGGTACGCCACACAGATCTTTAATGTTTCAATTCCCGTTAATACATCCAGCGAGTTTAGCGATAAATCCGTAATACCACTTACGCGTTTTGCATGACGAACGACTACGCTATCAAACCAACCTACACGACGTGGTCTACCAGTTGTTGTGCCATATTCCCGACCAACCTCACGAATTTGATCACCTATCTCATCATGAAGCTCTGTTGGGAACGGTCCATCTCCCACTCGAGTTGTATACGCTTTTGATACACCTACAACATGTTTGATCTTAGTTGGTCCAACTCCAGCACCAATTGTTACTCCACCAGCAATTGGGTTGGATGAAGTAACAAATGGGTAAGTACCCTGGTCAATATCAAGCATAACACCCTGTGCTCCTTCAAATAACACGCGGCGTCCATCATCCAGCGCATCATTTAGCACAACGGATGTGTCACATACGTATTTTGCTAACTGCTGACCATATTCATAGTACTCATCTAAAATATCCTCGATATTAATTGGATCTACTTCATACACTTTTTCAAATAAGCGATTTTTCTCTTTCAAATTCTGTTCCAGCTTGCTACGGAATGTTTCTTTATCAAGCAAATCAGCAATTCGAATACCGCTTCGAGCTGCTTTGTCCATATAAGCAGGTCCGATTCCTTTTTTTGTCGTTCCTATTTTATGAATCCCTTTTTCTTCTTCTTGTAAAATATCTAGTCTTAAATGGTAAGGTAAAATAACGTGTGCTCGATTACTTATTCTTAAATTATCCGTCGATACATTGCGCTCATGTAAATAAGCAATTTCTTCTACAAACGCTTTTGGATCAATTACCATGCCATTTCCTAATACACATATCTTATCTTCAAAAAATATCCCCGAAGGTATTAAGTGCAACTTATATGTAATTCCGTCAAACTTAATTGTGTGTCCTGCATTATTTCCACCTTGGTAACGTGATACAACCTCGGCATTTTGCGATAAAAAGTCGGTAATTTTACCTTTTCCTTCATCGCCCCATTGGGTTCCAACAACTACTACTGAGGACATAGTGCACCTCCAACTTAAATTGTTTGTTTTTTTATTATAACCAAGTGTAAGTTTATCAGTATATTTTCCTCTAGTCAATTCAAATACGAATAATATATGAATATATGATTCTATTGTTCGGTATTGGTGCTAGTACTAAGTTGAAAAATGGATTGACTACTTTGCGGACAACAGATACGTTATTGATAGAATAAAAGCTATTTTTAGGTGCAAACGGACTTCAGGTTCCTTATTTGCCAAACGAACACTTATTTTACTATGAAAAGTACTAAATAAAGGATCATATGTCCGTAAAGTTACTTTAAAGCACTATTCTAATGGAAATAACGAACCTAATGTCCTCCAATAATTAAATAAGGTTGTTTTGTAAAAAATTGTTGCTTTTTCCAAGTAATAAATTTTAATGAATAATTGATAGAAAGTTCGCAGTAACTCTTATTCTCTGAGCGCTGGTGCTAGACATGGCTGTTCCTGCATATGAACAAAAATACTTTCTTTACTTTATAAAAAGGCTTAGAGAAAATTCTCTAAGCCTTTTTAATGTAATTGTATTGGATTTCTCTTTTGTCCTACCATATTCTATTACACTTGAATTGGTTCTGGTGGAACATCGCTTTCTTGATAACGGTGATCCAAGTCTACGAATTTATTATATTCCTTCACAAAGGCAAGCTCAACAGTACCAACTGGACCATTACGTTGCTTAGCAAGAATGATTTCAATGATATTCTGTTTCTCTGACTCTTGATCATAATAGTCATCACGATATAAGAATCCTACAATATCGGCATCCTGCTCAATACTTCCAGATTCACGTAAATCAGACATCATTGGACGCTTGTCCTGTCGTTGTTCCACACCACGTGATAGCTGTGATAAAGCAATTAAAGGAACATTAAGTTCACGGGCTAGACCTTTTAAGGATCTCGAAATCTCAGAAACTTCTTGTTGTCTGTTTTCACCTGATTTTCCGCTACCTTGGATGAGCTGTAAGTAGTCTATTAGAATCATACCTAATCCATGTTCCTGCTTTAGTCTACGACATTTCGAACGAATCTCATTCACGCGAATACCTGGTGTATCATCAATATAAATACCAGCATTAGACAACGAGCCCATTGCCATTGTTAGTTTACTCCAGTCATCTGCTTGCAATGTTCCGGTACGTAAGCGTTGCGCATCAATATTACCTTCCGCACAAAGCATACGTTGAACAAGCTGTTCAGCGCCCATCTCTAAACTAAAGATGGCGACATTTTCATCTGTTTTCACAGCAACATTTTGAGCAATGTTTAAGGCAAATGCCGTTTTACCTACAGAAGGACGTGCAGCTATAATGATTAAATCATTGCGCTGAAATCCAGAAGTGATTTTGTCTAGGTCTCTGTATCCCGTAGGAACACCTGTAACCTCCGCATCATTATGGTGCAGTTGCTCAATACTATCATATACTTCGATAAGTACATCTTTTATTGCTTTAAAAGCACCTGAGTTTTTACGCCCAGAAACCTCTAATATATTTTTCTCTGCTTCATTTAATACGTCTTCTACTTCATCTTCTTTATCAAACGTAGTCGTTACAATATCTGTAGCGGTACGAATTAACCGCCTCAGTACAGATTTTTCCTCAACGATTTTCGTATAGTAGCCTATATTAGCAGCTGTTGGGACACTCTCAGCAACTTCCGTTAAATAAGAAACCCCTCCAGCTTCCTCTAGAAGCCTGTTATTTGATAATGAAGTCGTTACAGTTACAAGGTCAATTGGTTCCCCTTTATCGGCAAGACTTAACATAGTAGAAAAGATTCGTTGGTGACTTGCTCGATAAAAATCCTCTGGCACCAGTATTTCAGACGCTGTTGAAAATGCCTCTGGTTCAAGAAAGATTGCACCAATTACCGCTTGTTCTGCTTCTATATTATGTGGTGGAGTGCGATCATTCCATTCACTCATTCATTGTTCCTCCTTTACTTGAGAGACCTTTCCCAGTTTGATTTCTACTTTTCAACGACATGAACTTTAACTGTTCCAGTTACTTCCGGATGAAGCTTTACAGGAACATTTGTAAATCCTAGTGTGCGAATTGGTTGATCTAGTTCTATCTTCCGTTTATCGATTTTATAGCCATGTGTTTTGTTCAATTCTTCTGCAATTTGTTTACTCGTGATCGAACCGAATAAACGACCACTTTCTCCAGATTTAGCTTTTAATTCCACGGTTAATTCTGCTAGTGTTTCCTTTAGCTTTACTGCTTCGTCTTTCTCTTGCTGTTCTAGCTGTTCATTCTTCTTTTTTTGTGCTTCTAAAGCTTTCATATTTCCTTGTGTTGCTTCTTTTGCCAAATTATTTTTCAATAAAAAGTTACGAGCATATCCGTCAGAAACGTTTTTTACTTCCCCTTTTTTTCCGCTACCTTTTACATCCTTTAAGAAAATTACTTTCATTCCGATTCTCTCCCCTCATAGTATTCATCAAGTATATCCTTTAATAGTGCTTCTGCATCATCTATTGTTGTATCTTCAATTTGTGTAGCTGCATTCGTCAAATGGCCGCCACCGTCCATTTTTTCCATAATTACCTGAACGTTTAAGTCACCAAGTGAGCGGGCGCTGATACCAATTTTTCCGTCTTTTCGTTCTGAAATTACAAATGAGGCATTTATACCACTCATCGTCAGTAGTGTATCTGCAGTCTGTGCAATTAAAACTGGACCATAGATATCGTCCGGCTCAGCTTTAGCAATCGCAATGGTATCACGGTACACTTTTGCTCGTTCAATCAATTTACTTCTTCGAATATATAGATCTAAATCTTCCTTTAAAAACTGCTGAACTAGTACCGTATCCGCACCCTTTGATCGTAAATAGGAGGCAGCATCGAAGGTACGTGAACCTGTTCGTAAGGTGAAGCTTTTCGTGTCTACCGTTATCCCCGCTAATAATGCGGTGGCTTCTAACATCTTAAGCTTTTTCCCCTTCGGCTGATATTCAAGTAGTTCCGTAACAAGTTCAGCTGTCGATGACGCATAAGGCTCCATATAAACAAGTGTTGGATTTTCAATAAAGTCTTCCCCACGTCGATGGTGATCGATTACTACTTTATATTCTGATTTGTTTAGAAGACGTTTATCGACTACCATAGATGGTTTGTGCGTATCCACTACAACTATTAAACTACGGCTGGACACGAGATCTTCAGCATCATCCGGATCAATAAAGTGTTGCCAAATACTTTCATCTTCTTCTATCGCTTCAACCATACGTAATACACCTGTATCTACATCATTTGGATCGAAGACGATATAGCCTTCAACACCATTAGTCTGAGCAATATTTAAGATGCCAATTGCTGCTCCTATCGAATCCATATCTGGTGATTGATGTCCCATAATAATGACATTATCACTAGCTTTAACAAGATCCTTGAGCGCATGAGAAATTACTCGTGCCCTTACTCTCGTACGTTTTTCCATTGGATTAGTCTTTCCACCATAAAATCGTACTTTTCCCGAGTCATCCTTAATTGCTACTTGGTCCCCACCTCTGCCTAAAGCTAAATCTAGACTTGATTGAGCGAGTTCACCAAGAGAAGGTAATGTTGTAAAACCAACCCCAATTCCGATACTGAGTGTTATTGGTACATTTAACTCCGTATCTAATTCACGCATTTCATCTAAAATATCAAATTTAGTCTTTTCTAGCTTTTGCAGTATTTCTCTCGTTCCTACAGCTAAAAACCGATCTTGAGATGTTCGTTTTATATATAATCCATTTTTTTGTGACCATTTATTTAAAAATGATGTTACATTCGAATTTAATTGACTTTTAAATGTATCTTCCATGTTTTGTGTAATCTCATCATAATTATCTAAATAGATGATAAAAATAACCGTTTTTTCATTTTGATATAATGTCTGAATTTCCGTCTGTTTCGTGCGGTCAAATAAATATAATAAACGTTCTTCTTTTTTTATCATAGTTTGAAATTCATAATTACCTAACTTAACCCAAACTTCATCCTTATTCTCTTTTATCATGGGAATTAAGTTTTCAGAGATACTATTTAAGGAATCACCTACAAGTGAATCCTCTTCAGCAAATTGATTCATATACGGATTCGTCCACTCGATATGATAATCCTCACTGAAAAGTACGATTCCAATCGGCATTTCCAAGAGTGCCTCTTCGCCAACTTTTTTTACCCGGTAAGATAAAGTGGAAATATATTTTTCCGTTTCATCAAGGATTGTTTTTTCGTTACGAATACTATAATAAAACGACGTAGTTAATAACACAGTCATAATAATACCTAGTATCCACTGGTAATACCAAATAACACCTAGCAAAATAGCGGATATGATATAAATAATCCATAAATGTTTACTAAGTGTCGGTTTTTTTAGTAAATCCGGCATTCATATTCAGCTCCTACTAAGAAAGACTGTATTTAAAAATAACCCAAACTGAGGATACTTTTAAACACAGTATCTTCAGCCTTCTCATACGATACTATTTTTTCTCGTTTTTCATCATGCGATCTCTTAGTCCGAATCCTATATCAATTATACCTAAGATTCGAATCAATGGAAGTAATAGCGGCAATAAAACCAAGGAAATGATGGTAACAATTATTGGAATTGATTTCGACATCTTTTTATAATAAGCAAAAAAGAAGAAGAAAGAAAATCCTTGTATTGCCATGAAGAATCCCGTTAGTATTAAAACATTTTGTAATCCCATAAACAATATACTATCCGGATCTTGCTGTAGTAAGGATACAACTAACGCGATAAAATATATCCATATAATTGCTACAGGAAACTGTAGGTTACGAAATTCCGGAAAACGTAGATTACTCTTTTCAATTCGGTTACTCACCTTATAGCCAATCCACTGACTTATAAGGGCCTGTATTAATCCCATCATAACAAGTAGCATTGGTAGCAAATCATTAAATGTAGAAAGTGATTCCTCTACGATGCTTATTTGCTGTTCTATTATTTCTTCATCTAAGCCAAATTCGCTCATCATCGACTGACTTATCTGAATAGTATCGTTCATTCTTTCATTCAATTCCTCCACAAAGCTAATATCAAATAAGACTTGGGCGAATAGTAGCGCAAATAGTAAACCTGCAACAAATCCTACGGTACCTCTAGCCCATGTTTCATAGGCAGACAACTTTCGTTTGATTGCGGCACCGATCATGATTCCTCCAATTCCATATAACAAGGATAGCGGTAAGGAAAATACAGTTGCAAATAACGCCGATAATATTATTGTAGCTGTTAGCATGATTAATGACGGTTTCCAATCATGTCTAGCTGCAAAAATGATAAACGGTACTGGTAGAACAAAGGTCAATATCATGGATGTTAAAGGAAATAAAATTGTTACTAGCAATAATATGATATATATTGTAGTTAATAATGCTCCATCTTTTAGTCTTTTGGATTGATTCATATTTTGCACCTCATCATTTTAAAACACTATAGATAGTTTAATTAATCTCATTAGTATATGATAACATGGATTTCAACGATTTTGGAATTACAATGAGAGAAATAGTGTTTCCTCGACTTTGACAGGAATGGAGAAGGCATTTGTTGAAGGAGCGATTTAATAAGTGATATAACAAAACGTAGTGATCCTACGTTTTTTTCGCAATTTCTATTATAATATAATAAGGTACTGGAAAAAAGACTTTCTAGTACTTTCCATATTTCAATTAAAAGGATGGAATATATGATTTTATGGCAAACATTTCTTCAAAGCTTAAGACTACCTAGTAAGCGTATTGTCTTCCAATTAAATCGAAAGGGTATGGATATTACGGTAATATATATGTTTCTGCTTTTGTTACTTGTATCTATCCCTTCATTAATTGACCGCTTATATGAGAATACTGGTTTCACATCAGATATGAATATCGTCTTTCTACTTATCTATTTCTTTATATTTTACTATCTCCCTTTAACCATTATCGTTTTTCTAAGCATGACGGTTGTTGCTTACGTAATGACTTTGGTCGCTAGCGTAATGGGGAGAAAATTACGATTACAATTATTATGGAAGATGTGTGCCTATTCTGCAACGATTCCATTTCTAATTTATACAGTAAGTGCATTATTCTTTTCTGTATCAGACATATTTTTATGGGTTGCTATTGTTTATACTGTACTCATGTTACTCATAATTATTACCGTTTATCCCAAACGAAAGATTCATACCAAATAGGAGTGTTTCATGTGAAACATTTTATACTTTTATTAAGTTTAGTTGTGTTAATGACAGCTTGTTCTACCAATGAATCCAATCAAGAGGCAGCGGATGAAACCACTTTGTTAATTTCAGCAGCAACTAGCTTAACAGATGCTTTAAATGAAATAGTTGATATATACGAAGCGGAACACAAAGACACTCGTATCACAATAAACATAGGCGGATCTGGTACCCTCGCTAGGCAAATTCAACAAGGTGCACCAGCAGACGTATTCCTTTCTGCTGATGAAAAGTCATTGGATCTGCTTGAAAAACATCATTTGCTACTTCTTGATACGAAAGTTACATTTGCAAAGAACAAGCTTATTTTAATTGGAAATTCAGACTCCAAATTAGATTTTGCTACGTTAGAGGACTTGATTCATCAAGATATTAACCAAATTGCCATCGGTAATCCAGAAAGTGTTCCAGCAGGAAACTATGCTAAAGACGCTCTTCAAAGCCGTAATCTTTGGAACAACTCCTCTCTTCAAGAAAAATTAGTATTCGCAAAAGATGTACGGCAAGTTCTTACATATGTTGCATCAGGTAACACAGAAGTAGGTTTTGTTTATTATTCTGACATCCTTCAAGAAAATAACGTGCAAAAGTTATTGGCTATAGAAGAACATTTACATGAACCAATTATTTACCCCGGAGCAGTTACTACAACTAGTGAGCATCCGGAAGTTGCCAAGCAGTTTTTATTGTATTTACAACAAGATCAAGCAAGGGAAATATTTAAAAAACATGGGTTTACATATTAAAGGTGGACTTTTTAACTATGAATTATACGCCATTATTTTTATCATTAAAAATTGCTGGGATTGCCACAGTATTTGTTCTCATTCTTGGTACGGTTCTTGCCCGTGTGATCGCTAAAAATCGATTTCCTGGTAAACGGGTCATAGAATCAATATTATTACTCCCTATTGTACTACCTCCAACAGTAGTTGGTTTTGGTTTACTGTATTTGTTTGGGAAGAATGGTCCTATTGGAAGTATGCTACTGAGGTGGTTTGACTATCAAATCGTTTTTACATGGGTAGGCGCTGTGATCGCTGCTATTGTAGTTTCTTTTCCTTTAATGTATCAAAGTGCATCTGCTGCATTTCAAACATACGATAGAAATTTGGAACAGGCAGCTTATACGATGGGAGCTTCACGATTGAAAGTTTTTTGGACGATCTCTTTCCCTTTAGCATGGCCAGGTTTACTTGCAGGACTTATTTTGACTTTTGCACGAGCACTTGGTGAATTTGGAGCTACATTGATGATTGCAGGATATATTCCTAATCAAACGGAAACCATTCCGTTAGCCATTTACTTTGCTGTTGAGTCAGGCAATATGGAGTCTGCTATTTTTTGGGTAGTAAGTATAATTATTATTGGATTTACAGCCATGTTATGGCTCAATTGGTGGAGTGGACGGAATATATTACGATTTACTAGTGACAATTAATTGGTGGGATGCTCATGCTTAATATAAATATACATAAAAAGCTTAAAAACTATTCATTAGAAATAAGCTTTCAGGTAGATAATGAAATCATTGTCCTTTTCGGGCCATCGGGTGCAGGTAAGACAACTATATTAAATTGTATTGCCGGAATAACGAAGCCTGACAGTGGAATCATTCAATTAAATCATACTACTTTATATGAAACTGGAAAGAAACCTTTACCAATTCAAAAACGAAATTTAGGCTATCTTTTTCAAGATTATGCCTTATTTCCTCACATGACTGTATGTAAGAATGTTACGTATGGGATGGTCGATAAAACATTCACAGACGATTTAATTAGAACAGTAGGAATTGGACATTTATTGGACAGTTATCCTAAACAAATTTCTGGTGGAGAAAAACAACGTGTTGCGTTAGTTCGGGCTCTTGCTACACAACCAAAGGCATTGTTGCTGGATGAACCATTTTCTGCGTTAGATAAAGATACACGGATTGATTGCCAAGATGAGTTATTACGACTCCATAAGTTATGGAAGATTCCTGTCATTATGGTTACGCATGATTATGAGGAAGCTGAGAAATTAGGCGATCGAATCTTACATTTGAACAATGGTCGGATTATGGAGGATTAATTCCTTCCTTATTGTATGATGGTCCAGTATTATCGCGGTAGTTTCTACAAAAAGTCCAAGGTATATTACGGGTGATAATATTTCTGCCCGTAAAGCAGTCGTATATGAGTACTTTCAATAGTGTTATATATTAAATCCACTTTTTCTCACAAATTAGTAGTTATATCATTTGTAATAATATTTTCTATTCTAGTTTTTTATTGCAATCCATTTGTATTAGCAGGGGTTAAAGAAAACATAGTGTTTTGTGGAACGTGGATTTTAGCGCACTATTTAGTGTGTCCATATATCTACTTCTGCAGAACGTTTTTTTATTTTGCCGATAACTATGATAGGGATTACACTAATGAGGGGGAATTTAAAATGAAAAAGTTAATAATGACAATGATTTTAGTACTAGGAGTATTATTCAGCTCGAATAATGTACATGCTGAAGAAACAGGGGTACCTGAATGTACAATGACTATTAAGTCGGATATACACACAGAGAGTAATCCAGCACGACCAGACGGTGTATGCTCAGAAAAAGATTATGGATGGGGATTTTATGATCCTAATTTGGATGAATTTATTCTTCAAGGTGGATTATTTGGTTATGTAGAATATAATGGTCAAAAATTTGAAATGGGGATGGGTGGAACTTATTCTCATGCAATCGTGACTGTTTACATTGAAAAAATTGAAAAGCCTAAAGAACAACCAAAGGAAGAAACAAAACCTCCGAAAGAGAAACCAAAAGAAGAGCCTAAAGAAGAATCTAAGCCTCCCAAAGAGCAACCGAAGACTGAACCTAAAGAGGAACCCAAGACTAAACCTAAAGAAGAAACTAGCGAGAAGGTTTCTAGCACACCGAAGACAGAATCATCAAAGAAAAAATCAACAGTAGAATCTTCTCCATCAAGCAGTAAAGTTGAAAATACAGAAAAGAAGAATGAATCAGAGTCACAAAGTACTTCAACTTCTACCAAAAAACAAGAAAGTTCAGACTCCGATGAAAAAGATAAAGATGAAAACACTGTAGAAAAAGAGGTTAAGGGATCACAAGAAGAATTGGAGAATCCAGAGAAGGATGTTGAAGAAAGTGAGAAAGAATCAACAATTGATTTAGAGGTAATAGCAAGACCTGATACTAAAGTTTACTCCGAGTCAGCATCTTCATCTTCTACTACACTAGTAGTTATAATAACTTTATTAATAATACTGGATTAAGTGGTGGGGGAATTTGGTGGTATAGAAAAAGAAAAAACTTGATTTAGTAGTTTATAAAATAGAAAAATAAAATTAACAAGAATATATTAAGGGCATAAACCTAAATAGTGTAGCGAAAGCTGCAATTATTTGGGCTTTTTTATTGAAAGGGGGGGATCTTTCATATTAGAAATAGGGACAAAATACATTTCCAAAGTTGCTAAATATCCCTTTTTCGGTTACTTTAATAGCTAACATTACCTTTTTACAAAGTCATAATATAAGGATTTTTCCAACTTTTGTTCTGCTATAGGAATCAGGAAAAGTTATCGCACTTCCGCAAGTCATTGATCAATTTGAAAATATTGTTTCAAACATATCCTAAAAAAGGAGTTCTTCACTTGGTAAATCACATTTTGCTTCATAATATATCTAAGAACTTTTCAAACCAAGAATTTACAACCGAGGTTTTAAAAAATATAAATCTAACTATTTATGGTAATGAATATACTGCTATTATCGGACCTTCTGGATCAGGAAAGTCAACTATTTTAAGTTTAGTAGGAACACTGGATGACCCGACAAGTGGGCAAATCTATTTCAATGAATTAGATGTTACTAGCATAAAAAAAGATAAGCTCGCTGATTTTCGATTTGAACAAATTGGATTTGTTTTTCAACAATATCACTTATTACCCTCTCTAACAGCTCTAGAAAATGTTATGTCGCCAATGGTACCAAGAAAAGTTTCATATGATAAGAAAGGACAAGCCGAGGAAATGTTAGAATTAGTGGGGCTAAAAGATAAATTAAATTCGCTTCCCTCACAGTTGTCTGGAGGACAACAACAACGAGTTGCTATTGCTCGTGCATTAGTTCATAAACCGAAATGGATTCTAGCTGATGAACCAACGGGGAATCTAGACGTTGAAAGCAGCGAGAACATCTTTGCATTATTAAAATCTATTCATCAAGAATATCAAATTGGCGTTGTATTTGTAACTCATGATTCAGAATTCGCTAGTCGATCTGATCGTATAATTGAATTGCGAGACGGGTCAATAGTAGCTGATTATAGGAAAGGTGATCCTACATGATTCGTTTTATTTTTAAAAATTGGATTAAGCACAAAGAACGATTTATCTTGCTTATTATTGGGGTATTGACGATAAGTGTGGGATTAAGCTACCTGTTCAATATTACGGAGACTAATAAAGGAACCATTGAGAATACACTTCAAAAACATTGGCAACCTTCTTATGACATTGTTGTACGGCCAAAAGAAAGTCAATCCCTACCAGAACAAAACAACCAACTTTTGGAACCTAATTTCCTCAGTAATATTCAGGGAGGGATTAGTGTTGACCAGTATAATAAGATAAAAGTATTAGATCACGTTGAAGTTGCTGCTCCTGTAGCAATGATTGGTTATACGGGTATAACAATAAATTATAATGTTGATAAATCTAATTTTGTTGAAGAACCAGGGATATATCGAACCGTGAATACCTATACGGAAGATGCAGATTATAAAACAGGAACCTATTTTACTATTGGTGAAGATTATTACATAAACGAAAGAATGAAAGGAAACCCGTTAGATAATGGGATATCTAGTACTTCTCAACAATTGCTTGTTGGTATAGACCCACAAGCGGAAGCAGAATTGGTGGGACTTGATGATGCATTGGGAGATTATGAACAAAATCGATATTTTCAAGGTTCTGATAGGGTTTACGATAAAGGAGAAGGAATAATCCATGCACCTTTACTTATTAACCCCAATCCTTTAGACCAACTTCAATTTATAAGTAAAGTTGAAAAACTAGATATAGACGAGACAACAATACAAAAGCTTCAAGAAAAAAATGAGAAGAAGGAGATCGATCATTTCCTAGATGGGATAGAAAAACGGAAGGAAGTGTTCTCCTTCTCAGTAACTGGGGCTCAAATAAAAAATACTTTTTTTAAAAATACATTTGGGGCAAATCCATTTACTGGAAAGCAAATAGGCGAATCGAAGGGCGAACTTTATCCTAGAATGATTATGTTTTATAAAACCAGCCCATTAGATTACAAAAAAACAATGAGTCCCTATCCGAAGAGATGGGGACATGCATATCAAATTAACGAAAAACAACTCACTTCTAAAGATAAAAGTGTGGAGAATTTCGTGAAAAATACATACAGAGATTTAAACGTCCTTCCTTTACAAGATACATATAATATACCCTTTGATGTCCTTGGTTTTTTTGACCCAGACAAATTAGAAATTTCACGAGATCCTTTATCCCAGCTTCCAATGGAAACATACCGTCCAGCAACTGCCGACAAGGTTTTGGATGCAAGTGGGCAGCCGGTTAATCCGCCTAAAAAGGTGCCGTCGACAGGAAATCCAGTAGGGTTATTAACAGAACCTCCAACACTATTAACAACGATTGATGCTGCAGTGGCGTTGAATGGTATTGAAGCTATATCTGCAATCCGAATAAAAGTAGAAGGTGTAGAGGAAATAGGACTACAAAGCCATGGTATTGTTGAACAAGTGGCAAAAGATATCGAAGAACAAACAGGTTTGATGACCGACATCACAATTGGGTCTTCCCCACAGCCTGTTTTAATCCATATAAACAAACTAGATGGAGAAGATTATTGGATCGAACAGCCTTGGATTCATTTGGGGGCAGCGATAACAGTCTTTGAGGAAACGATGCTAGGTTATACTGGTATTATTGTTGCTATTATTGCAGTCGCTGTTATCTATGTCATTGCTACAAATTACATCTCTTATTTATCACGACGACATGAGTTTGGTATTTTATTATCGATGGGATGGCGTACCAGGGATTTGCGAAAAGTTATTCTATCTGAGTCATTCTTGTTAAGCTTTTTAGCTATCTTGATTTTATGGATTATTTCATTTATGTGGTTTGAACAAGGTAATACCGTTTCTATTTTGAAAACCCTATTTGCTAGCTTAGTTATTCTACTAATCTATCTTACGGGGGCAAGTATTCCGATTATAGGTGTACGTAACATTAATCCTTACGAAACGATTCATTCTGGTGAATTCTCAACTAGAACAACAAGGATATTTAAATCTTTTAATCGTTTAACACTAGTCTTAAATAATTTTTATGGAAAAATAAAACGGAATTTATTTTCCATATTTGTCATAACTATTCCCACCACTTTAGTTACCATCTTCTTGTTTATCACGGTTTATTTAAAAGGTGTATTATTTACATCGTGGTTAGGTGAGTATGTAGCACTTGAGGTAGAATCGACACACTATATAGCTGTTGGGATTGCTTCGGTGATCGCATTATTGACGACAGCTGAAATTATGTGGCAAAACGTCTCCGAGAGAAAAGCAGAGCTATCCTTACTAAAGGCTATTGGATGGAAAAACAGTGCTATACAATCATTAATACTATTAGAGGGGCTTCTTGTAGGCATTAGTGGAGCGATATTAGGAACTATTTTAGCATCGTTGATTCTATTTTTTATGTATGGATCAATAGCTGTCAGTCAAATTTATATTTATTTAATTTCGGCTTCAATTCCAATTATGATCGGTTTTTTGGGTTCGATTTTGCCGAGTAAATTTGCAATTAAAATTAACCCATATCAAGGGATACGAGAAAGAAAATGATTTATTACTCTATAATATTGTCTTTTAACTTGGGCAAACATTATCATTTAATTTTTAGGTGGTATTAACAAATTTTATATAATTAATTGTTCTTATTCTAGTTTTAGAATTAATTTTATATCGTTACTAGAAGACGAAGGAGCAGTTACCGGTTTTACACGAGGATGTTGAAGACGGGCACGCGCAAAGCGACTGTCTAGAGCGAAAATCACGTTGCTGATACTTCACATTTCACATTAATTTTTCATTAAATTTATTAACTTGAAATGCAATAATCTGTTAGAATACAACCATATTAAAAAAGCTTCTAATCCATATAACTGGATTAGAAGCTTTATTGAATTACTCAGATACATATGGCAATAAAGCCATTGTACGAGCACGTTTGATTGCAATTGTAAGTCTACGTTGATATTTAGCAGAAGTTCCAGTTACACGACGAGGAAGAATTTTTCCACGCTCAGAAATGAAACGTCTTAGTAGATCAACGTCTTTATAGTCGATGTGTGTAATTCCATTCGCTGTGAAGTAACACACCTTACGACGCTTAGCACGACCGCGACGAGCTGCCATTGATACCCCTCCTTTTTTAGGTTTTACACCACTCGATTAGAATGGTAAATCATCATCTGATATATCGATCGGCTCACCGTTATTTTTAAACGGGTCCTCATCATTTTGCGTTTGATTATTTCTATTCTGGTTTGGATTGTTTTGGTTCTGATTAGGATTTTGTTGGTATCCTGATGAGTAGTTATCTTGTCCCCCTCTATTTTGTGAGGAACCTTTCGACTCTAGAAATTGTACACTGTCTGCTACAACTTCCGTGATATATACCATTTTTCCATCCTGGCCTTCAAAACTACGTGTTTGAATACGGCCATCAACACCAATCATACTACCTTTTTTCATAAAGTTGGCAAGATTTTCTGCTGGTCTACGCCAAATGACGCAATTAATGAAATCAGCTTCTCTATTCCCTTGCTGATTAGAAAAAGGTCGATTTACTGCAACGGTAAAGTTAGCTACTGCTACTCCACTTGGTGTATAACGTAGATCAGGATCCTTCGTTAACCTGCCGACAAGTACGACACGATTTAACATCAGAACCACTCCTTATTATTGATGTTCAAATAGTCCGGTAAAAATGACACATCGAATTTCTTCGTTGGCTTGCTTTTCCGGTACTTACGTATTCATTCCAATACGCTCCGTTCCTCAAAGCTACACCGCCTTGAACTTCTCGGTCCTTTTTATCCTCCTTTTGAACAATTAATTATTGATCTTCTCGAATTGCAATGTGACGAATAATGTCTTCACTGAACTTAGCTAGGCGATCAAATTCATTAACTGCATTTTCATCACCAGAGAAGTTAATTAATACATAGTATCCATCACGATAGTCGTTGATTTCATATGCAAGGCGTTTCTTACCTTTTTCATCAACTTTTTCAATCTCCGCCCCATTATCAGTCAAAATGTTGTTGAAACGCTCAACTAAAGCTGTTTGAGCTTCCTCTTCCATGTCTGGGCGGATGATATACATGATTTCATATTTTCTCATCCGGTACACCTCCTTTTGGTCTTAGCGGCTCTTATCTATAAAAAAGCATAGCTTTTCGCAATAAGAGCAAGGAGTAATCTAAATTCATTACTCACAATAGTGTATTATACCAAATCTTATATTAAATAACAAGTTTTCGAGAGATCCTTTTCTACGTTACTTTCCTAGTGATTGATTAGACATTAAAGCGGAAATGAATGACATCTCCATCTTTAACAATATAATCTTTACCTTCTAAGCGAACTTTACCTTTTTCACGTGCTTGCCCCATTGAACCAGCATCTACTAAATCACCATAAGAAACAGTCTCTGCACGGATAAATCCTCGTTCAAAATCGGTATGAATAATTCCAGCTGCTTGAGGTGCTTTTATCCCTTTGCGGAATGTCCATGCACGTACTTCTTGTTCTCCTGCAGTAAAATACGTCGCTAATCCTAGTAAGCTGTAAGAAGCTTTAATTAACTTATCTAAACCTGATTCTGTTATCCCTAAATCATCTAAAAACATTTCCTTTTCTTCGTGATCCAATTCAGAAATCTCTTCTTCAATTTTTGCACAGATAACAATAACTTCTGCTCCTTCTTTAGAAGCATATTCTCTTACTTTCTGTACATTTTCATTTCCATCCGGGTCAGCAACTTCATCTTCACTCACATTTGCTACATAGAGCATAGGCTTACTCGTTAATAAATGAAGACCTTTGACCACTTTTTGATGTTCTTCAGAGAATTCAACTGCACGTGCTGGCTTTTCATCTTCTAAAGCCTGTTTTACTTTTGCTAGGATATCGTATTCAATCACTGCTTCTTTATCCTTTTGTCTTGCAAGCTTTTCCACACGTTGGATACGTTTCGTTACTGTTTCTAAGTCTGCTAGAATGAGCTCCAAATTAATAATTTCAATATCATCTATTGGATCAACTTTACCTGATACGTGTGTAATATTTTCATCAACAAAGCATCGGACGACTTGACAGATTGCATCAACTTGGCGAATATGGGATAAAAATTGGTTTCCTAACCCTTCTCCTTTACTAGCTCCTTTCACAATACCTGCAATATCTGTAAATTCAAATGCTGTTGGTATTGTTTTTTTCGGTTTTACTAATTCTGTTAATTTATTTAAGCGATCGTCTGGTACCTCAACGATTCCTACATTCGGGTCGATTGTTGCAAATGGATAATTTGCTGCTTCTGCACCGGCCTGTGTTATAGCATTAAATAAAGTAGATTTTCCTACGTTGGGTAATCCGACAATTCCTGCTGTCAAAGCCATTCAACTTTCACTCCTTAAGGGTTCCATTCATATGAACGCGTTCGTTATTCCAATTATAGATACTAGTAAATAAAAAGACAAGCAAGTAAAAAGCAAAAATAGGCATCATTAGGACACCTATTTTTGTTTCTTACCCTATTATTTTTTCTTTTTCTACTTTTATTTTACCATTTTTTATAGGATTTAGTCTATTTTAACTATTTTATTCTGAAAATTTTTCCAATACTTTTTTTAATTTCTTTGTAAAATCTCGGCGTGGTATCATGACACTATGATTACAGCCTAGACATCTAACCCGAATATCCATGCCCATGCGAATAATCTTCCAGCGATTTTCTCCACATGGATGGGGTTTTTTCATTTGTACAACATCATTTAGACCAAATTCCTTATCCACCATGTTTCCTTCTCCTCACATTTTGCCTAAATTTATTTTAACGTGATAAATATATACGTATTCCATTTATGTCACTCTTTATATTACAATAATCTTTTATACAATTACAACCGGAGAAATAATCACCATATTACATCTTTCTTTTTTCCATATTATTCCATATTGGATATAAAAGCAATCGTGTTAACACATATAAGTTCAATACCCCATAAATTGGATATAAGAGACCGATTAAATTGGAAAAGCCTATTTTTGTTAACGGGATCATTGTAAGTAGCGTTGTCAACACTAATATCCATAGAGGCTTGTCTATATAACTCTTAATACGTGTCACAATCCCAAGTACCCCTGCTGCAGCTGTAGTGAAAATAGCGAACCATAATAATATGGACATAAAAATAACCATCTGAAATGGATAATTCTTTAGTATCGCAAAAAGTGGTATCTCATATAGTAGTAATTCGTCAGCTATTTGAATGAGACTATTATTATATATATAGGAAATAGACCCTAGTATCACTCCACTTCCAATACATGCAAACCATATCTCCTGTTTTGATTCTACTTTATCACCAATGGCCCCTAATACCGCAATTAATGGTAATATATTTAGTGCTGTAAAGGGAAAAGCAGCAATCCAATTCGTTTGTTCATGCCAATGAGAAAACAATGCTAGCTCTTGATCAATCGTAAATAGAATTAGTACAAAAAGTAATCCCGTTAATAAAATGGGTAGTATGATTTGATTGATTGATAATAATCCACTAATATCTTTACTAAATAGTATGACTAAGGATATTACTATAAATGCAATTCCCCACCAGTACGGTAAATTAAATGCTTGTCCTGTTGCACCACTACCAGAAAGCATAACAACTGTTGTCGTATATAAATAAATAAAAATCATAATATCGTATAGCTTGGCTAATTTTTCCCCAACAATATCCCGAAGTACTGGTCGATACTCCGTTGATTTTCGTTTATAGCTTATCGTCATAATAACGATACACGAACTGGTAAAAAAGATCATAAATAATACAATAGCCAGTCCACTTCCATGACCAAAAAATTCCCATAGCTCCCTTCCCGAAGCATATCCTGCTCCAATAGTAGTACCAATGATTAAAAACATCCATTTTAATCCTGATTTAAACATTCCGTATCCTCCAATAATTTTTAGTAACCATGTATAAAAGATCATTATTATCCGTATACTAATAACAATATGTTAGCGGAGGAAAACCTATGAATCTAAAGAGTCATTTCAATTCAAAAAGTGATACCATAAGAATGCTACATACGGAACCAGACATGTGTGGAAAAATTAGTGAGAAGATTGTTTCCTGGCTACCAAATAGCCCCCGTGAGTATGTTGTTGTTTGTATTGGTACAGACCGTTCAACTGGAGATGCCCTAGGTCCATTAACAGGAAGTTATTTAGACGAACAAAAGCCAAGACATATATCTGTTTACGGCACCTTATATGACCCGGTACATGCTACAAATTTACATGATTACATGAATCTCATACATCAAAACCATAAAAATCCATTCATCATAGCAGTTGATGCATGTTTAGGGAAAACAAGTTCTGTCGGGCATATAATTGCAAGTGAGGGTGCATTGAAACCTGGGGCAGCACTTAATAAACCACTCCCAGCTGTAGGAGACATTCATGTAACTGGAGTTGTCAATATTAGTGGGTTTATGGAGTATTCTGTATTACAAAACACCCGATTATCTATCGTTATATCTATGGCTAAAAAAATTGCCTCGATATTAGTCACTATTGATCAGCAATTAACGTATAATCAAATATCACCTGCAGTTGTTATGAAGCAACTGAAAGAGAATTCTATTTAATTTATTAATCCCCCCCTTTTATTATAGAAATAGGCTGTTCCATATGAATTGGAACAGCCTACTTTTATTAATTAGTAATCTATATAAATAGTTGATAGATATAATATATAAAAACTACCGTTATAATGGAAGGTAATAGATTTCCTACACGTATTTGTACTATTTTTAATAGATTTAGTCCTATAGCTACTATTAGTAACCCACCCACTGCTGTTAACTCAACAATTAAACCATTCAAAAATGCTTCAGGAATCCATTTTTCTATCTGTGTTGCTAATAATGCAATTCCACCTTGGTATAAAACAACAGGTATAACAGAAAAAACAATACCGATTCCTAAAGTTGTTGTTAAGACAAGTGCAACAAAACCATCAATGACTCCCTTTGTAATTAATACTTCATGATCTCCACGTAATCCACTATCTAAAGCACCTATAACTGACATTGCACCAATCACAAAAATGAGGGAAGCCGTAACAAATCCTTCAGCAACACTGAAATTCTTGTTTTCACTTGTAAACTTACTACCAATCCAATTTCCTAATCGATTTAGCCCCTCTTCCACGTGTAGAAACTCGCCAACGATGGCACCCGTAAGTAAACTTAATAACACGACTATTATCGACTCCGTTGAGAAAGCCATTTGTAATCCGATTAATAATACAGCAAGCCCAATTCCATGCATTACTGTTTCCTTATACTTTTCAGGTATTTTTGTGAAAAACAATCCTAAAAAGGTACCTATAATTATTAATACTCCATTAACCAATGTTCCGTATAGTGCCATATGTAACATCTCCAAAACTATTAAATTCCATTAATATTGAACCAAAATGTTTCACGTGAAACATTTTGGTATAGATAAAGACTGGGATATAATGTCTACCCAGCCTATACGCTTCTTATTATTTATTTTTCCAGTACATCGATGATGCGTTCTAAGTCATCATCTGTATAAAATTCAATTTCAATTTTGCCTTTGCGCTTCCCTTTTTGAATGGTTACCGCTGTGCCTAACCGATCTCGTAATATCGATTCTCTTTCTACTAGAAAAATATCCTTCTTCGGTTTATCTTTTTTCGTGTTCGGCTTTTGATTTAGTAAAACAATTAGTTTCTCTACTTGACGAACATTTAGTTTTTCATTACGAATCTTATTAACGAAAGGCAGTATGTCTTCTTTATTTTTAATTCCAAGAAGTGCACGACCATGCCCCATCGAAAGCTCACCATTGTTAATATATGCAATTACTTGCTCTGGCAAACCTAACAATCTAACCATATTAGCGATATGAGAACGGCTTTTCCCCAGTCGTTTAGCTAATTCTTCTTGTGTTATTTTTAATTCGTTCATTAAATTAGAGTACGCATACGCTTCTTCTATCGGTGTTAAGTCCTCTCGCTGCAGGTTTTCCAGTAATGCAAATTCCATCATTTTCTCATCTGTTAAGTCTTTTATAATGACTGGAATCTCTTTCAAACCAGCTTCTTTAGCAGCTCTGTACCGTCTTTCCCCTACAACAATTTCAAACCCTTTAATACTTTTTCGGACCGTTATTGGCTGAATAATGCCATATTCCAAAATGGAATCTTTTAACTCTTCTATCGCTTCCGTATCAAACGTTTTTCTAGGTTGATAAGGATTTGGCCTACATTCATTTATAGGAATTTGCTGTACAGTATCTGTTGACTGTTCTTCAATTTCTGGAAAAAATGCATCAAGACCTTTACCCAACCCTCGCGCCATTACGCATCACTTCCTTCGCTAATTCTAAATAGACTTCAGCACCTTTTGATTTAGGGTCATACGTAATAATCGGTTCTCCGTGACTTGGTGCTTCTCCCAACCTTACATTTCTAGGAATGATAGAGTTATATACTTTATCTTGGAAATACTTTTTAACTTCTTCAATCACTTGAATACCCAAGTTAGTTCTCGCATCAAACATGGTTAAAAGTACGCCTTCGATCATCAACTCTTTATTCAAGTGTTTTTGTACTAATCGAATTGTGTTTAACAATTGACTTAGACCCTCTAATGCATAATACTCACACTGTACAGGTATAAGTACCGTATCTGAAGAAGTTAACGCATTAATCGTTAATAGTCCTAAAGATGGTGGACAATCTATGATAATATAATCATAAATTTCCTTTAAAGGTTCCAATGATTTTTTCAATCTAATTTCACGTGAAATAGTAGGAACAAGCTCTACTTCTGCTCCAGCTAGCTGAATAGTTGCTGGAATTATATCTAGATTTGCCACATTTGTTGGCACACACACTTCTTTAGCCGGTAAATCTTCAATTAACACATTATATATACACTGACTCATATCTGCTTTATTTACTCCAACTCCACTAGTCGCATTCCCCTGTGGGTCAATGTCCACAAGTAATACTTTATTACCTAATTGTGCTAAACAAGCACTTAGGTTAACGGATGAAGTTGTTTTCCCTACGCCACCTTTCTGGTTAGCGATGGATAAAATTTTCCCCATACTTTCACCTACCCAAACGATATACTTTCTATTTTATCACTTTTTGTAGTGTAAATCCTACTAAATTTAATTTTTGTTAGAAATATGTAATTTATTTTCTAATAAAGTAATAGATTTTGCTATAAATTCCATTATCAACTTATAAATTACAATGAAATCAATCATTATATCCGATCTATTTGTGACAAATAAATCCCCCACCTTAAAAAGATGAGGGAAATAGATTATTTCTTTTTCGGTATCTTAATGGTTATTTGATAATAATCATCTAGGTCTTGTTCATCTGATTCTAATTCGATTCCAGTATCAGATACCATACTTAATGACTGTCTAATGGTGTTCATCGCAATACGAATATCTTTATTAACACCCTTTAGCTTTGGTCGTTTCTTTTTCTGCTTCTCTTTTGATTGATTAATAGTAGCAATTCGTTCTTCTGTTTGTTTTACATTTAACTCATGTTCTATAATTTCTTGAAGAATTCTAATCTGTTTTTCTTCTTCATCTAATTTTATAAGTGCTCTAGCATGTCTTTCTGTAATCTGTTTATTTAATAATGCTTGCTGTACGACTTCAGGAAGCTTTAAGAGACGAATTTTATTTGCAATAGTAGATTGATTTTTACCTAACCTCTGTGCAAGAGCTTCCTGTGTCAATTGATGCATATCTAATAATTTAGCATATGCAACGGCTTCCTCAATAACAGTTAATTCCTCTCTTTGAAGGTTTTCAATTAATGCAACGGAAGCTGTTTGTGTATCTGTCATCTCACGAATAATTGCTGAGATGCTTTCCCAACCTAATGATTGAACAGCACGCCATCTTCGTTCACCAGCAATGATTTCATACCGATCTTCCCCTTCTATCCTTCTAACAACGATCGGTTGGATCATTCCATGGGTATTTATCGTCTGTGCTAGTTCTTTAATTTTTTCTTCATTAAATATTGATCTTGGTTGATAGCGATTCGGTTCAATTATATGAACAGGAATCTCAATAACTTCATCGTGATGATAAGATTCTTCTACTAACTCAGAATCTTCCTTTTCCCCTAAACCAAATATACGGTTAAATGGATGCACCATCAAACACCACCTTTTTACTAATAGATAAACATAAACAAAATGACTACTCTCTTTTTCAATATAGTACGGAAAAGAATTTATATAAAATGTTTCACGTGAAACATTATTGTTGTATGTACTCTTGTAGGCGTGTTAAATAGTATTAATCTATTAAACTTGTAACTATTAAACTATTCATCCACCGTACTTATATTATAGCGTTTATCTTCTTATTTTACCATATTAACAGTAAGAAAGGTATGAAACAACTTTCTTCAAGTATAAAAATGAAAGACTGGTATCTAATAGATTCTTGCCTTTTCAAGTATTGAACTTACATAGAAATTGATGCAAAACGCGAAGTAACTTTGAAACTTTTTTCTCTCTTAAAATTGTTGAATCGAGAGTGTTATAAAACCGCTCCAGCTTAATACTTCGCTTTCCTTGGACACGGCCTCAGCCTCCTCAGAAGAAAACCACTTTTTCTGCGTGCGATGTGTCGCTGACGTAGCATTCCTTGGGACTGCGATTACTCGCCCCACCGAAAACCTTTGTCCTGCTGAAGGAAAGGTATCGGTGAGCCCCCGCAGATCGGAGTTCGAGGAGGCTCACAGTTTATTTATGATTAGCACCAAAGTTTTAAAAACACCTCAAAAGAAAAATCCATTGAATTTTGAATCATAGTTTGGATTTTTTAACTAAACCATTTTTGTCCCAGTCTTCCTAACTACTCAATTGGTTCTTTATTTGGTGTGCCAGGTTTTCTAGGAAATTTTTTAGGGGTCTTTCGTTTTTTATCTATAACAATAATTGATCTTTCACTATTTTCATTTGGTAATGTAAACGTGTATGAATCAACGAGTTCTCCTCCTAATACCTCTATTGCAGATGTAGCAGTACTTATTTCATCCGTAGCTTGTGCGCCCTTCATGGCTATAAAAACACCCTTAACCTTACACAAAGGTAAGCATAGTTCACTTAAAACCGACATTCTTGCAACAGCACGGGCAGTAACTAGATCAAACGTCTCCCGAAATTTACTATTCTTACCGAAAGTTTCTGCTCGATCGTGATAAAAAGCAACTTCCGTTAACTCAAGCTGTGTCGCTAAATGATTTAAAAAACCAATTCTTTTTTGTAATGAGTCAACAATCGTTACCTTTATATGAGGAAAACATATTTTTAATGGGATACTAGGGAATCCTGCACCAGCTCCAACATCGCAAATATGTAACTCTTTCGAGAAATCATGGTAGAATGCAGCAGAAATAGAATCGTAAAAATGCTTTAAATAAACATCCTCCTGTGATGTCAAAGAAGTCAAATTAATTTTTTCATTCCATTCAACTAATGTCTTGAAATAGATTGAAAATTGCTCTAATTGTCGTTTATTTAAAGCGATTCCTTGTTTCATTAATTCTGCGGCAAATTGTTCTGGATTCATTTAGGACAATCTCCTTTATTCATATATGTATGTATAGAAGAAGTCGACTCCTACTTTTGTCGACTTCTTGCAATAAATATTAATTAGCGACTTTAGCTATTTTCCCTTGTTCAATATAGACAAGCAGTATGGAAATATCAGATGGATTAACACCTGAGATCCTTGAAGCTTGACCGACAGATAAAGGTCTAACTTGTTTTAATTTTTCCTTGGCTTCCGTAGCAATACCACTAATATCATCATAATCAATTTGTTCTGGAATTTTTTTGTCTTCCATTTTAAGCATGCGCTCCACTTGTTCATTTGCTTTCTTGATATATCCCTCATACTTAATTTGGATTTCTACTTGCTCTTTCACTTCCATAGATAATTCCTCAGGATTTGATTCAATGACACGTTCGATCAATTGATACGACAATTCTGGTCGTTTTAATAGATCATACGCTTTTGTTGGTTCCTTTAGTGGTGTAGCCTTCGCTTCTTCTAACATTTGTTGCACATCATCCGTTGGCTTTATCGTAATTTTTCTTAAGCGCTTTTTCTCTTCTTCTACCAAACGTTTTTTCTCTTCAAATGTTTGATAACGTTCTGCTGAAATCAACCCTAGATTTTGAGCGATCTCTGTCAATCTTAAGTCAGCATTATCATGACGTAATAATAAGCGATATTCTGCTCGTGACGTTAGTAAGCGATATGGTTCTTTTGTACCCTTTGTAACTAAATCATCAATGAGAACCCCGATATAAGCTTGAGAACGATCTAGAATAACCGGGTCTTTTCCAAGTACTTTTGCTGCGGCATTGATTCCTGCCATTATTCCTTGTGCAGCCGCTTCTTCATATCCAGATGTTCCATTAATTTGACCAGCTGTAAATAACCCAGGAATTTTCTTCGTCTCTAATGTTGGCCATAGCTGTGTAGGTACAATTGCATCGTACTCTATTGCATAACCAGGACGCATAATTTGCGCATTTTCTAACCCAGGAACCGTTTTAATCATTTCGTGTTGAATAGATTCCGGCAAGGAAGTTGATAATCCTTGTACATACACCTCTTCAGTATCTCTTCCTTCAGGTTCTAGGAATATTTGATGACGTGGTTTATCATTAAAACGTACAATCTTATCTTCAATAGAAGGACAATAACGAGGACCTGTTCCACGCTTCATCCCAGAATACATTGCAGAAAGTGCTAAATTATCATCAATAATCTTATGCGTAAACTCATTGGTATACGTTAACCAGCAAGGGATTTGATCAGTTATAAATTCTGTTGTTTCATATGAAAAACCTTGTGGCTTTTCATCCCCTGGTTGGATTTCTGTTTTTGAATAATCAATCGTGTGACTATTAACACGTGGAGGTGTACCGGTTTTGAATCGTGTAATCTCAAAACCCAGTTCTTCCAGATTTTTAGATAGCTTAATGGATGGTCGTTGATTATTTGGACCACTTTCATATTCCAAATCACCCATTAATACTTTTCCGCGCATGAATGTCCCTGTTGTAATAATAATCGATTCCGCATAATAAGCCGCTTTTGTTTCTGTTAATACTCCCTTACATACGCCATCTTCAACAATAAGTTCATCCACCATTCCTTGTCGAATGGTAAGATTAGGTTCATTTTCTATGATATATTTCATTTCTTTAATATACATAGGTTTATCAGCCTGTGCACGAAGCGCTTGAACAGCTGGTCCTTTACCTGTATTTAACATACGCATTTGTATATGCGTTTTATCGATTACTTTACCCATTACCCCGCCTAATGCATCGATTTCACGAACAACGATTCCTTTTGCGGGTCCACCAATGGATGGATTACATGGCATAAAAGCAATCATATCTAAGTTTAATGTTAGCATTAACGTCTTGGCACCCATTCTTGCTGCTGCTAATCCTGCTTCAACACCAGCGTGGCCAGCACCAATGACAATCGTATCATAATGCCCTGCATTATATACCATACGTTTTCAATCCTTTCTATTATGGAGAAAAACATTACCTATGTTTCTCCATTTTTATTTCCCTAAACAGAACTGAGAAAATAACTGATCAATAAGACTGTCACTAGCAGTATCCCCAATTATTTCACCTAAAAACTCCCAAGTTCTCGTTACATCTATTTGAACAATATCTAATGGCATTTCCATTTCTAAACTCGACATTGCATCTTCTAATGCTTGTTTTGCTTGTTTAAGTAATTGGATATGCCTTACATTCGATACATAAGTTAAATCTCCTGTATCAATATCTCCAGCAAAGAAAGTTTTTGCAATCGCAGATTCTAACTCATCTACCCCCTCTTCTTCTATTAAAGAGGTAGTAACAATTGGCCTATCATCTGAAAACTGCTTCACTTGTTCTAAATCTAACTGTTGTGGCAAATCGGTTTTGTTCACAATAACAATATATTCTAATCCTTTGATTGCCTCAAATAACTTCTTATCTTCTTCTGAAAGTGCTTCATTATAATTTAACACAAACAAAATAAGATCTGACTCTTTTAATACTTTTCTAGAACGTTCCACACCAATTTTTTCAACTATATCTTCTGTTTCTCGAATACCAGCTGTATCTACTAAACGTAGTGGTACACCGCGAACATTCACATATTCTTCTATTACATCTCTCGTTGTACCTGGAACTTCCGTAACAATTGCTTTATTTTCTTGTACAAGGGTATTCATCAAAGATGATTTTCCTACATTGGGTCGACCAATAATTGCCGTAGCTAATCCTTCACGCAAAATTTTCCCTTGTTTAGCTACTTGCAGCAATTCTTCAATTTCATCATGTACTTCTTTCGTTTTTTGGCTCATCATTTCATGTGACATTTCTTCTACGTCATCATATTCTGGATAATCAATATTAACTTCAACATGTGCAACTGTTTCTAACAAATCCTGCCTATATTTTTGAATTAAACTCGATAAACGTCCGTCCATTTGTTTTAATGCTACTGACATAGCTTTATCGGTCTTAGCACGGATTAAATCCATAACAGCTTCTGCTTGTGATAAATCAATTCTACCATTTAAAAAGGCCCTCTTCGTGAATTCACCAGGTTCTGCTAGCCTTGCACCATGGTTTAAAATGATTTCCAACACACGATTAACTGCAACCATCCCACCATGACAATTAATTTCAACAACATCTTCACGTGTAAAAGTCTTCGGGCCACGCATAACGGAAACCATTACCTCTTCAGCAACCTCTTTCGTTTCCGGATCTATTATTTTCCCGTAATTAATCGTATGGGACTCCACCTTTATGAGATTCTTACCTTCAAATAACTTGGAAGTTATCTCAATTGCTTCTGGACCCGTCAATCTTACTATTGCAATTGCACCTTCTCCTATTGGAGTCGATATTGCAGTAATTGTATCTGTCTCCATCATTTCCTTCACCTCCAACCATTACATTTTATCTATAACACATCATTTACCTACATTATTAACATGAAAATATTTATCGTCACTAACTTAATAGAATATCACACTTTCATTTAAAAAGAAAGTTATCCACAATGACTATTCACTTCTAAAAAAACGTTTATCCACATGTGAATAAACGTTTTTAAATTTATTGAGTTATCAACACCATAATATTTACTTAAAACCTTTTCTTGGAATATCTTCACCATTATGACTCTTCAAGTTTGTTTGTTTATCAACAGCATCAATCTTTCCATCAACTGTTCCCTCTGTATAAGCATCTGTCGCCTGTTCATGGGTAACGGCCATACCTTGATCTACTGTTTTTTGGCTTTTATAATCTGATGCTTCATACGTTTTATCAGCAACTTCCTTCGCACTTTCAACGGTATTTTGATTTTCTTTTTTAACCATCTTAAAAACCTCCTTCTTTTTATGGTTTACAATCAATTCATACTTATGAATCGAGAATATCCAATTCATGCATGATCAGATCCAGTTCTTTTAATAATATTTGAATTTCATCTTGCTGTAGGAGAATGGGGATCTGGTCATTAACGGTAATCGTACATGTATCCACTTGCTTATTTAAATAATTAACTAAATTAATAAGTTGACTTTCGGACAGTGTGGAGGCTGTATGGAGATTTTTAACTTGATTTAAATAAAAATTATTATTTACTTGATCAAACTCACCACAAAATATATTTCCAGCAAAGTTATTCACGAATTAAACTCCCTTTAAGCCTATTTTTACATCAATAGTATTTGTAAGTAGGCTTTGATCATACAAAAAACCCCTGAAAAATTTCAGGGGTTTTTCTTTCGATATTTTAATTATGGTTTAATTACGATATGACGATGTGGCTCTACACCATCAGAATAAGTAGTTACATCTCCTCTTGCCTGCAAGATACTATGAATAATTTTTCGTTCGTATGCTGGCATTGGCTCAAGGGCAACCTTCTTATTGATTCGCTTTGCTTTTTCTGCCATTCGTTCTGCTAAAGTTTCCAATGTTGCTTTTCTACGTCCACGATAACCTTCAGCATCTAATGTTACCGTGTAATATTGGTTTCCTTCTTTATTTAAAACAAGATGGACTAAATATTGTAATGCATTTAATGTTTGTCCACGTTTACCAATTAATAAAGCAATTTTTTCTCCAGTTAAATCAAATGTAACATGGTTTTCTTCGATAGTCGTTGTAATATCTGCCTCTACATTCATGTTACGTACCACGTTTTTCAGAAAGAGTTCTGTTTCCTGCACTTGATTTTTAACAATAGTTACTTTTACAATTGATCGTTTTGATCCGAATATACCAAGAAGACCTTTTTTTCCTTCATCAATAACATCAATTTCTACTTGGTCCTTTGTTGTGTTTAACTGCTCTAATGCTGTTTGGACCGCTTCTTCAACCGTTTGTCCACTAGCAGTTATTTGTCTCACTTTTTGTCTCCTCCAGTACTAACATTTTTCATCATTGGTTTACGAATGAAAATAGTTTGTACAACCATAAATATATTACCTACTACCCAGTACAATGCTAATGCTGCTGGGAAGAATACGGCAAAGACACCAATCATGATCGGCATCACATAAAGCATTACCATCATTTGTGGGTTTTGAGCAGCTGGACTTCCAGCCATCATTAACTTCTGCTGCAGGAATGTAGCTCCTCCAGCTATTAATGGTAGGATGAAATATGGATCAGCTTTATCCAATGCAAACCATAAGAAACTATGACCATCTATTGCATCTGTTCGCATTATTGCATGGTAAATTGCAATCAATACCGGCATTTGTACAAATATAGGCAAACAACCAGCAAGTGGGTTAACCCCATGCTTTTGGAACAATGACATTGTTTCCTGCTGGAGTTTTTGTTGCGTATTTGCATCTTTCGAACTGTATTTTTTTTGCAACTCTTTTAATTCTGGTTGAATATCCTGCATAGCTTTTGAACTTTTAAGTTGCTTTACGTTTAATGGTAATAATACTAAGCGAATAATAACAGTGACAAGTATAATTGCCATACCAAAATTCTCAGGTGAAAATAACTCTGCAAAAAAGATAAGTAGCAATGACAATGGATGAACAAAGTATTTATTCCAAATCCCTGTACTCTCAGCATTTATCGGTTCATCAATATCCATACAACCAGAGAGTAACGCTGCTAGTCCTATTAAAACTACTAGCAAAAATATTTTTTTACGCAATGTATGTTTCCTCCTAACTAATAAAAACAAAACCTTTGAGATCACAATAAATATATCTATTTTAAAAGTTTAATTTTTAATTCTCGTACCATTTTATTTTACATGAATTACGTACTAGATTCTATATTAAACTAATAATGATTTATTTTTTTAATAATCGTTCTTTCATTAGTAAGTGCGTTAAGCTCTTTTTAAATTCCCGATACTCCATTTGTTTCGTTGGTTGTCTCGCTATAATCACGATATCGTAAGTAGATTCAATTTGTGGTTCTAGCTCACGAAAAGCTTCACGCAAGTACCTTTTGATACGATTTCTAGTGACGGCGTTTCCAATTTTCTTCCCAACCGATAGACCAACACGAAAATGCTGTTGATCCGGAATCTTCTTATAATATATAACAAGTTGGCGATTAGCAAAAGATCTACCGTTTTTAAAAATTTGTTGAAATTCCTTATTATCTTTTACACGAAACGCTTTTTTCATATATCAATCACCTTATCGCTCTAAAACCATTTATGTAATCAGTAAGCAAGTGGATCCAAAAGTGGCTATCAACCATTTTGAACCATTGCTTACAATTCTATTCGTAAAAAAGACCACTGATTGATTCAGCGGCCTATGCAGACAATACTTTTCTTCCTTTACGACGACGACGAGCTAGAACTTTACGTCCGTTTTTTGTGCTCATACGCGTACGAAAGCCATGCACTTTTTTACGTTTACGATTATTTGGTTGAAACGTTCTTTTCATTTATCTTGCACCTCCCAAAAGGAACACTTAAAATCCAATATCAAATTTAAATGTCTATCCAGTAGACAGTCTTTGTAATTATACTTAAAACACCCTGCATCTGTCAACTTCTACTTTTATCCACAATCCACTGTTTTTTACATTTCCAGCTTCAATATTGTCCACAGTCTTTATCGACAAGATAATCACAAAATATAGTAGTGTGGATAGTTTTTGTCTACAACAGATGGAATTTGTGGATAAGTGTCGAAAAAACATTGCAGTCTTAGCTTTTTTTTGATATTATAGTTGTGTTTTAACATGTTAATAATTCATAACGCGTTTATAGTTATGCACAGAATGTGGATAACCTGTGGATATTAATTCACACTCTGTTTATAGGGTTATCAACAAAAATGTGGATAGTGATAATAACTTTTATAAAGCTATCTCCTTCACTACTTAAATTATCCACATCTGTTTTCTACAATAAAATAGAAAAAATGATATACTTTTCTATCTTTCATGGCCTATGATCATAAGAACATCGTATGGAGATAGGCTTTTTTCGTCTTTTTTTCTATATATAGACGTCTATTCTATATTATTTCAAAAACTTTTTTTTATTACTACCTTTTAAAAAATGATTGGAGAGGGGTGAAACCAGCTTGGAAAACATCGGTGAATTATGGGAAGCAACACTTAAAAAAATAGAAGAAAAAATAAGTAAACCTAGCTTTGAGACATGGTTAAAAAACACAAAAGCAGAATCTCTTGAAGGAAACACTATAACAATAAGTGCTCCAAATGAATTTGCAAGAGACTGGTTAGAAGAACAATATACGCAATTAATTTCTACAATATTAGTTGAAATAACAGGTGCTAATTTAACAATTAAATTTATTATTCCTGAATCAATACATGAGGAAGAAGTTAATCCAGAACCCAAAAAGATTACACAGGCAAATGATGATCAACAAGATACTACTAAAACTATGCTTAACCCGAAATATACCTTTGATACATTTGTTATTGGATCTGGAAACAGGTTTGCACATGCAGCTTCTTTAGCAGTAGCCGAAGCACCAGCAAAGGCATACAATCCGCTTTTCATATATGGAGGAGTTGGACTAGGCAAAACTCACTTAATGCATGCAATTGGACATTATGTTCGTGAACATAAAAAAGATGCTAAGGTTGTTTACTTATCGTCAGAGAAATTTACCAATGAATTTATTAATGCCATCATGGATAATAAAACAATCAATTTTCGGAATAAGTACCGTAATGTTGATATTCTTTTGATTGATGATATTCAATTCATAGCTGGTAAAGAGTCTACACAGGAAGAATTCTTCCATACGTTTAATGCATTACATGAAGCAAATAAACAAATTATTATATCTAGTGATCGTCCGCCAAAAGAAATTCCAACACTAGAGGATCGACTAAGATCACGTTTTGAATGGGGATTAATTACTGATATTACGCCACCTGATTTAGAAACACGAATTGCTATTTTAACAAAAAAAGCGAAAGCTGAAGGGCTAGATATTCCTAATGAAGTCATGCTCTATATTGCTAATCAAATTGATACAAACATTCGTGAGCTTGAGGGAGCATTAATCCGTGTTGTTGCCTATTCATCTTTAGTAAATAGAGATATTGACGCAGCACTAGCAGCAGATGCTTTAAAAGATATCATTCCTAGTAGTAAGCCAAGAGTCGTGACAATAAAAGGTATTATGGAAGTTGTTGGGGAGAAATATAGTGTAAAATTAGACGATTTTCTAGCAAAGAAACGAACAAAGTCTATTGCTTTTCCTAGACAAATTGCTATGTATCTTTCTCGAGAAATGACCGATTTTTCTCTCCCTAAAATAGGAGAAGAATTTGGTGGCCGTGACCATACTACTGTTATACATGCTCATGAAAAAATATCCAAAATGATGGAAAATGATACTTTACTAAGTAGAGAAATCGAAGAAATCAAAGAACAAATAAAATCAATCTAGCATATCCACATGTGAATAGCGTGAATAAGTAGTGCATGCTTATGAACATCTTATACACATGTGGATAACCTTATTTTATATATGGTTAATACAGTTATCCACATAATCACAAGCCTTATTACTATTATTACTATATTTTTATAAATAAAATAAATATATATACTTCCATTTAGGAGGATTTTAAAATGAAATTTATCATTCAACGAAATCAATTAATTGCAAGTGTACAAGATGTAATGAAAGCAATATCCAGTCGAACAGCAATTCCTATCTTAACGGGGATGAAAATTGAAGCTAAAGAACATGGCATAACATTAACAGGTAGTAATTCTGATATTTCGATTGAATCCTATATTCCAGCTGAAGAGGATGGAATGGTTCATGTTGAGAATATCGAAGAAGGAAGTATTGTCCTTCAAGCAAAATATTTTCCAGATATCGTTCGTAAACTACCAGAACAAACTGTTGAATTGGAAGTAGATGAAAATCTAAAAGTTACCATTCGATCAGGGAAAGCGGAATTTAATTTAAATGGTCAAGATGCAGAAGAATATCCACATCTTCCTAAATTACAAACAGATGAAAGTTTTGAAATGCCTATTGATATTTTAAAAAGTTTAATTAAACAAACTGTTTTCGCTGTTTCTACGATGGAAACAAGACCAATATTAACGGGTGTTAATGTAAAATTACATGATGGTAAATTAAGCTTTACGGCGACTGATAGCCATCGACTCGCATCCCGTGAAATTGTAGTTAAAGCAGAAGGCATGAATGATTTAAGTGTTGTTATTCCAGGAAAAAGTTTAAATGAATTAAATAAAATCTTAGATGATACAGAAGAAACAGTAGAAATTAGTGTTACTAATAACCAAATATTATTTCGAACAAAACATTTAATTTTCTTATCTCGTATTCTTGATGGCAATTACCCGGAAACATCTAGATTAATACCAGAACAAAGTAAAACAACGATTCATGCGAATACAAAAGAATTACTTAATACAATAGATCGTGCTTCTCTTTTAGCAAAAGAAGAACATAATAATGTTGTTCGATTAACGACTATGGAAAATAACGTAGTAGAAATCTCAAGTAATTCTCCTGAGGTAGGAAAAGTTACAGAGGAAATATCTGTTCAATCTTTTGAAGGAGAAGAATTAAAAATTTCATTTAGCTCAAAATATATGCTAGATGCATTAAAAGCGATGGAAGTAGACGAAGTAAATATAGATTTTACTGGAGCAATGCGACCATTTATTATTCGACCGGAGAATGATGAATCCATTTTACAGTTAATTCTTCCTGTAAGAACATATTAAATGATAATGAGAAAAAGCTCTTATTTTTGTATTGATAAGAGCTTTTCTTTATTTACAAAATTAATTTTAAGCGGTTTTAAGGGCATTTTATACATTTATAGTGTGTTTCCTTTCCTAAACCCGAAAACTTTAGTAAAATAGATATATGGAACATCTGAACACGATGAAAAGAAATTTGGTGATAAAAATGCATGAAAAAATTGAAATCAAAACAGAGTATATACCTTTAGGGCAATTCGTAAAACTTGCCAATGTTTTAGATTCAGGTGGAATGGTTAAAGCCTTTCTTCAAGATCAAGGTGCGACCGTAAATGGAGAACTAGAACATCGACGTGGAAGGAAAATCTATCCTGGCGATATTGTGGAAGTGGAAGGAATTGGGTCCTATATTGCAGTAAAAAAGGAAGAATAGCTTTTATTTCGTTCGATTGTAAATGAGGAATTTGCATGCATATTAACAATTTAAAATTAAGAAATTACCGAAACTATGATCAGTTGGATATCACATTTGATGATAAAGTCAATGTCATTATTGGTGAAAATGCCCAAGGGAAAACAAATTTGATGGAAGCTATTTATTTAATTGCATTTACGAAATCTCATCGAACCCCTCGTGAAAAAGAGTTGATACAATGGGAAAAGGAATATGCTAAAATTGAAGGTAGTGTGACAAAACGGAATCAAACGTTTCCCCTGGAAATTGTTATTTCAACAAAAGGGAAAAAGGCGAAACTAAATCGAATAGAACAAAAACGATTGAGTGACTATATTGGTTCGTTAAATGTCGTTATGTTTGCCCCAGAAGATTTGTCTTTAGTAAAAGGCTCCCCACAGATTCGTAGACGGTTTATCGATATGGAACTTGGGCAAATTCAACCCAAATATATTTATCATTTAGGGCAATATCAAAAAGTATTAAAGCAACGCAATCATTTATTAAAACAAATGCAATATAAGAAAAATCAAGATAAAACAATGCTACGAGTGATGACAGAGCAACTAATCGAACATGCTGCTACTATTTTAGAACGTCGCTTTGTATTCTTAAAACTACTTCGAAAGTGGGCTTGTCCCATACACCATGGTATAAGTCGTGAGTTAGAACGACTAGATATACAATATTCTCCTACGATAGAAGTATTAGAAGATGCAAATAGGGAGAAAATAGAAGCTATCTATCTAGAAAAATTCCAAGAAGTGGAAACGAAGGAAATTGATAGGGGTACAACATTAGTAGGACCTCATCGAGATGATTTGATTTTCTATGTGAATGGCAAGGATGTTCAAACATACGGATCACAGGGACAACAACGGACAACTGCGTTATCGGTTAAACTTGCAGAGATCGAATTAATTTATAATGAAGTTGGTGAATATCCCATTTTACTTCTTGATGATGTTTTAAGTGAGTTGGATGATTATAGACAATCCCATTTATTAAATACAATTCAAGGTAAAGTTCAAACATTTGTATCCACCACGAGTGTAGATGGTATAAACCATGAAACATTAAATAAAGCTGAGCTATTTAATGTGTCTAACGGAAATGTAAGAAAGGTGGAAGGATAAAAATGTTTATTCATATTGGGAACGATAATGTAATTAGATCAAGTGATATTATTACAATAATTGATCAAAGTGTCGTTACTTCGTCATCCATTATGGAAGAAATGATGACGGAGAGAGCGAAAGATATTATTGGACCTTCTGAAGATGTAAAGTCAGTTGTGATAACGCATAACGTCATCTACTTGAGTACGTTATCTGTTACAACTTTAAAGAAACGAGCAAGCATGATAGCAACAATAAGTAAACTTGATGATTATTCAGACGAACTTGAGCTTGAATAATTCGCAAAAAGAAATGTAGGTGGAAGCATGTCAATGAAAGATGTAGTGAATAATGAACAAGCATATAATGCCGACCAGATACAAGTATTAGAAGGTCTAGAAGCCGTTCGAAAAAGACCTGGTATGTATATTGGTTCAACAAGTGAGAAAGGTCTTCATCATCTAGTATGGGAAATTGTAGATAATAGTATTGATGAGGCTTTAGCAGGCTATTGCGATCATATTCAAGTAATTATTGAAAAAGATAACAGTATTACTGTAAAAGATAATGGCCGTGGAATTCCTGTTGGTATTCAGAAAAAGACTGGAAAACCAGCAGTAGAAGTTATTATGACTGTACTACATGCTGGTGGTAAATTTGGCGGTGGAGGCTATAAAGTTTCGGGTGGTCTCCATGGTGTAGGTGCGTCCGTTGTTAATGCACTTTCAACTAATTTGGAAGTATATGTTCATCTTGATGGTAAAATCCACTTTATCGGTTTCGAACGTGGTGTTCCTCAAAATGAAATAAAAGTTATTGGTGAAACAGATGTTACTGGTACAACGACACATTTTAAACCAGATCCTGAAATTTTCACTGAAACTACTACCTATAATTTAGATACATTAGTTCATCGTTTACGTGAATTAGCATTTTTAAATAAGGGAATTAAAATTACGATTGAAGATAAACGAATTGAAGAAGAACCACAAACATTCCATTATGAAGGTGGAATTGCTGAATACGTGGAATACATTAACCGTAATAAAGAAGTGCTGCACGAACCATTTTTTGCTGAAGGTGAAGAACAAGGCATAGCCGTTGATGTATCAATTCAGTACAATGATGGGTTTGCTAGTAACATCTACTCCTTTGCAAATAATATTAGTACGTATGAAGGTGGGACTCACGAGTCTGGATTTAAAACAGGTTTAACACGGGTCATTAATGACTATGCACGTAAAAATAACTTGTTTAAAGAAAGCGATCCTAATCTAACAGGCGATGATGTGCGTGAAGGTATGACAGCTATTATTTCTGTTAAGCATCCGGATCCACAGTTTGAAGGGCAAACAAAAACCAAACTAGGTAATAGTGAGGTTCGTACAATAACGGATTCCATATTTAGTGAAACTTTTTCTAAGTTTCTATATGAAAATCCATCTGTAGCAAAAATTATTGTTGAAAAAGGATTAATGGCTTCAAGAGCACGTGCAGCAGCTAAAAAGGCACGTGATTTAACTCGTAGAAAAAGTGCACTAGAGGTTTCTAATTTACCTGGTAAATTAGCCGATTGTTCTTCAAAGGATGCTGAAATAAGCGAATTGTATATTGTAGAGGGTGACTCTGCAGGAGGTTCTGCTAAACAAGGTAGAGATCGGCATTTCCAAGCAATCCTTCCATTACGAGGGAAGATTCTTAATGTAGAGAAGGCACGTCTAGATCGAATTCTATCAAATAATGAAGTGCGTTCTATGATCACAGCATTAGGGGCAGGTATAGCAGATGATTTTGATATTACTAAAGCTCGTTACCATAAAATAGTCATAATGACAGATGCAGATGTCGATGGTGCTCATATACGTATCTTACTATTAACATTTTTCTATCGGTTTATGCGTCCGTTAATCGAAAATGGCTATATTTATATTGCCCAACCACCACTATATAAAGTGCAACAAGGTAAAGCAGTTCATTATGCATATGATGATAAAGAGCTTGATCGTATATTAGAAGAATTACCAAAAGCACCGAAACCTGGATTACAACGATACAAAGGTCTTGGAGAAATGAATGCGACACAATTATGGGAAACCACGATGGATCCTGAAAATCGTACATTACTTCAAGTAGAATTAACAGATGCAATTGAAGCGGATAATATATTTGATATGTTAATGGGTGATAAAGTTGAACCACGTCGTCACTTTATTGAAGAAAATGCCCGTTATGTAAAAAACTTAGATATTTAAAATTATCTTTTAACGAACTTTGCCATTAAAGAGAAATTCGGAAAAACGCGTGAAGCGTTTTTCTTATGGCAGTTGGATTGTGCTTTATATTAGGAGGTTAAAATAAATGGCGGATCAAGAGCGTCGAAATGTTCATGAAATCAATATAGGCCAAGAGGTAAGAACTTCGTTTCTTGACTATGCAATGAGTGTAATCGTGTCACGTGCATTGCCAGATGTTAGAGACGGGATGAAGCCTGTACACCGAAGAATATTATATGCAATGAATGACCTAGGTATGCATGCAGATAAAGCATATAAAAAATCAGCTCGTATTGTAGGGGAAGTTATAGGTAAATATCACCCACATGGAGACTCAGCTGTTTATGAAGCGATGGTTCGTATGGCACAGGACTTCAGCTATCGTTACATGCTTGTAAATGGTCATGGTAACTTTGGTTCTGTAGACGGAGATTCTGCAGCAGCAATGCGTTACACGGAAGCAAAAATGTCTAAAATCTCGATGGAATTATTAAGAGATATTAATAAAGATACTATCGACTATATGGATAACTATGACGGTTCGGAAAGAGAACCGGTTGTCTTCCCTTCTCGTTTCCCAAATCTTTTAGTGAATGGAGCATCAGGAATTGCGGTTGGAATGGCAACAAATATTCCACCACATAACCTGGGAGAAACGATTGATGCGGTTCTTGCTCTAAGTGAAAATCCAGATATAACTATTGATGAAATTATGGAAAATCATTTACCAGGACCTGATTTCCCTACTGCAGGTATCATTCTTGGAAGAAGTGGAATTCGTAAGGCATTTGAAACCGGAAAAGGATCCATCACTGTCCGAGCAAAAGTAAATATAGAGGAAAAAGCAAACGGAAAATCAACTATTTTAGTTACGGAATTGCCGTATCAGGTAAATAAAGCAAAGTTAATTGAGAAAATTGCTGAGCTAGTACGTGATAAGCGAATTGATGGTATTACCGATTTACGTGATGAATCTGATCGTAACGGAATGCGTATCGTGATGGAGTTACGTCGTGATGTGAATGCCAATGTCTTGTTAAATAATCTTTATAAATATACGGCTCTTCAAACCACGTTTGGTGTGAATACATTAGCTCTAGTTAATGGAGAACCAAAGGTTTTATCGATAAAAGATTGTTTATATCATTATCTAGAACATCAAAAGGTAATTATAAAACGTCGTACTGCATTTGAACTACGTAAAGCAGAAGCAAGAGCACACATTTTGGAAGGTTTACGAATTGCATTAGATCATCTAGATGAAGTAATTACATTAATCCGCAACTCTAAAACTGCTGATATTGCAAGAGATGGACTAATGGAGCGTTTTAACTTATCCGAAAAACAAGCACAAGCAATTTTAGATATGCGCTTGCAACGTTTAACAGGCTTAGAGCGTGATAAAATTGAAAGTGAATATAAAGATCTTCTTCAATTGATTGATGAATTAAAAGCAATTCTAGCAAGTGAAGAAAAAGTATTAGAAATTATTCGTGAAGAGTTAACCGAAATTAAAGAGAAATATAATGATCCAAGACGTACAGAAATTACTGTTGGTGGAGCTGATTTCTTTGAGGATGAAGATTTGATCCCAGAAGAAAACATTGTCATTACCTTGACACACCAAGGATATATCAAACGTTTACCATCTTCTACGTATCGTACACAAAAACGTGGAGGTCGTGGAATTCAAGGAATGGGAACGAACGATGACGATTTTGTAGAGCATCTAGTTTCTACGACTACTCATGACACGGTTCTTTTCTTTACTAATAAAGGGAAAGTTTATAAGGTGAAAGGGTATGAAATACCAGAATTTAGCCGTACAGCTAAAGGAATTCCAATTATAAACCTTTTACAAATAGAAAAAGGTGAATGGGTAAACGCCGTCATATCTGTTAACGAGTTTAGTGATGATTGGTATTTATTCTTTACAACGAAACAAGGTATTTCAAAACGTACGCAGCTTTCTAACTTTGCTAATATCCGTAAAGGTGGTTTAATAGCATTGGGCCTACGTGATGACGATGAATTAATTTCTGTTCGTCTAACAGATGGAACCAAAGATATCATGATTGCTACGAAGTTTGGTTATCTCATTCGTTTCCCAGAAGAACAAGTTAGATCAATGGGACGAACTGCTTCTGGTGTTAGAGGAATCAGTCTACGTGAAGAAGATGAAGTTGTTTCCATGGAAATATTGGAAAAAGACTTACAGATATTACACGTTACAAATAAAGGTATTGGTAAACGTACACCAGAGGATCAGTATCGTATAACGAAACGCGGCGGAAAAGGTATTTTCACTTGTAAATTAAATGATGATACTGGACATGTTGTTGCAGTTAAGGCTGTTAATGGTGAAGAAGATATTATGCTTATTACTGCTGCAGGGGTATTAATTCGAATTCCAGTAGAGGGTATTTCACAAACAGGAAGAAATACTCAAGGGGTTCGTCTCATCCGATTGCAAGAAGAGGAAGAAGTAGCTACTGTAGCTAAAATAGAAAAAGATGAAGAAGAAGAAATAGAAGAAGTAGAAGAAATTGCAGAAGTACCGACAGAATCAGAAGAAAATACAACAGAAGAAGAATAGAAACTAGTAATGTTAGGTGACTTGGAAAAGAAATAAATGATTTATTCTTCCTGAGTCACCTTTTTTATAAGGTATGGGGCATATGGATGAAGGGGGATAAACATGCGAGTAAATCCATCTCAATTAGTACCAGGTTGTGTTTTGTTGAGGGATGTATTAGGAAAAACAAATCGGCCGATCATTCCAAAAAAGACTGTATTAACAAAAGAGCATATTAAAATACTAGAAAAGTTTTTAATAGAGACAGTAGATGTTTCTGAAAAATTACAAGATGGTAAGCTTTATAAACCAAATCCTGAAGAAAAACCGAAAGAAAAAACAAAATCTACCAAGAAAAAAGATATCCAATTGGACAAGCTCTCTTTTGAAGACCATTATCTATATGTAGTTGCAACTTATCAGAAATTATTTGATACATGGCGTAATAATGCACCAATTGATATGGTAATCGTACGAAATTTAATAATCCCTTTAATTAATCGTATGGACGATATTGGTTCTGCTATATATACTTTACATAACTTTACGAATAAAAAGGATTATTTCTACCATCATAGTGTATCTGTTTCTATTATCGCAGCATTTATAGGAAAGAAAATGGGATATGAAAAGGGAGAATGGCTTCAAATCGGAATAGCTGGTTTATTAAGTGATGCAGGGATGGCTAAACTATCTCCATCATTACTTCAAAAAGAAGGTTCTTTAAACCAGACTGAAAGAGCGGAGGTTATTAAGCATCCGACTTATTCTTATCGATTGTTAGAACATCTTTCTTCGGTGACTTATGCAATTAAGCTAGCTGTTTTACAGCATCATGAGCGAATAGATGGTAGTGGTTATCCACTTGGATTATCCAAAGAGAAGATTCACAATTATGCTAGAATTATAGCAGTTTGTGATACGTATCATGCAATGACTAGTGAACGTATGTATAAAGAAAAACAATCACCTTTTCGCGTGATTGAAGAGTTACAAAAAGAACAATATACGAAGCTTGATGTCATAGTTGTACAAACATTCATTGAAGCAATATCTAATTTTTCTGTTGGTACAAAAGTAAGTTTGTCTAATAACCAAATTGGCGAGATTGTATTTATGGAACCCAACCAGCCTACAAGGCCGATGATTCGGTTAGACAAAAGTGACGAAATTATTTCCTTAAGTAATCACCATACCCTCTTTATTCAAGAAATCATATCTCAGACGTAAAGTCTGGGATATAAATAAAATTTCATTTCTAAATAAGAAGATTACAAGATAGGGAGTTTAGAATGTTACTTTTTCAATGGTTAGAGCTTCATTCTTAGTTGATGGAATATGCGAAGTAACTTTCGCTTGGATTTACTTTCTTTCACAACATTTCGAAGGGGTTGCTATACAACCGCTCCGGCAGAATACTTCGCTTTCCGCGGGCACGGCCTCAGCCTCCTCAGAAGAAAACCACTTCTTGCGGGGTCTTCGGACACGTGCTGTTCCCGCAGGAGTCTACGTATTCTGCCTACGCTGATGGGTAGTAATCTGGTTATGGAGTGGTACTAACCCATGCTATCAACATTCAGTGAGGCTCTTCTAACCAATACATGTAATGAAGTTGTAATCCACTATTCTAGCGGAAGAAATACACGTAGACTCCTGCGGAGGAAAGGCATAGGTGAGACCCCGCAGAACGGAGTTCGAGGAGGCTCACCAGCCGCCCGCGGAAAGCGAAGTGTATTTCTGGAGCGAGATTTGGTGCAGTACATTTAATCTCAAGTTTAACCACGTTTTCATACTATTTACTTCGCAGTTTATATATGATTAGTAACAAAGTATACGAAAACTTCCCATTCAGATTTTTCTCTGATTAAACCACTTTTGTCCCAGCTTCTATTTCATTTTCAATAGTTCTTTTCCAATTAAAAGGGGCATTTTTTTAGCAGAAATACGTAAAAACTCAGCAATGAAAGGGTAATCTACATCTGGTTTCGTAATGAGTAAATCCCCCCACCATTCTGCTTCATATCTACTTAACATACTTAGATTATATAATAAAAGATAATGTACCATGACTTCTGAAACAACTAAGAAATTCTCTCTTATGGTTGGAAAAAAGATGTTTTGATTATCATCAACAAAAAAAGGGCCACTCGGTTCTAAGATTGGTTTTGTAAGAACGATCTGAAACATAGTATGGTTTGATTTTACTTCCACAATGGGAGGTAAATAAGGCTTGATTCTTTCCAAAAACGCACGTTCCGTTAGATGGTAATTATCCAGTACTCGGCTTGTAAAATCAATTGTATGACTTCCAATTTTACTCACGTTTATCATACTTTCTTGATTATTAAAATGAAATAGATGAGATAAGTCTGGAATGAGGCCTAATAGATTTTTCATCATTATTTTTTCAAAGGGCATTTTATGAATGAAAAAAAGATGCTGGGAAACATATGGAAATAATCCATTATGCTGTACCTTTACCTCATCTTCCAAAAATGTATAGTCTTTCTTTTTTCGTTTTCGTGCTGAAACTCCGTGTGCTAATACGGAAGTTGATTCTGGATAGTTTGGACGTTTCGTTAATAGGCATGCTTTTAAGAGATGGACCATGCCATAAAAAAATAAGATTGGCTGCATTAGGATATCTAGTTTTTTTCCAGCATTATAAAACTTTATACCATGATCCAAGTAATACATAAACACAGTACAGTTTTCATAGCTTTTTGCTTCTGCATCTATACCATCTATTTTTTTGTAGCATTGGTAAAGAAATCGTTGCGAAGTTTGTTGAGACTGCAAGTATGTATAAAATGAATTAATCTCTTTATGATTCATAAATTTTCCCCTTAAGATTATTAAAAAGATTTAGAATCTATTTACTTTTATTTTCCGTAAAACACTAGTTGAAAAAGTAGTGTTGTTCACGTATTCTAAATAACAATAGATATACCTATATAGTTTGTTCAAAGATTTAAAATATATACAAAATATCAATGAGGAGGATAAAAATGCGTGAGGATAAGTTTGTAAAAGAAGGATTAACATTTGATGATGTATTATTAATGCCAGCAGAGTCGGAAGTATTACCTCGAGATGTCCAGGTGAATACTACTTTGAGTGATAATTTGAAGTTGAATGCTCCTCTTATTAGTGCAGGAATGGATACCGTAACCGAAGCACCAATGGCAATTTCAATGGCACGTCAAGGTGGTCTAGGAATTATTCATAAAAACATGTCTATTGAACAACAAGCAGAAGAAGTAGATCGAGTAAAACGTTCAGAAAGTGGCGTTATTACAAATCCATTTTTCCTAACGCCGGAACATCAGGTCTTTGATGCAGAACATCTAATGGGAAAATTCCGTATTTCAGGTGTACCCATTGTTAATTCGGTTGAAGAACAAAAGCTAGTAGGTATTATTACGAATCGTGATTTACGTTTTATTCAAGATTATTCCATTACTATCTCTGAAGTAATGACAAGTGAAAACTTAGTAACTGCTCCTGTTGGAACAACGTTAGACGAAGCAGAAAAATTGTTACAGCAATATAAAATTGAAAAACTTCCTCTCGTTGACCATGATGGTGTATTAAAAGGATTAATTACAATAAAAGATATTGAAAAAGTAATAGAATTTCCTCATGCAGCAAAGGATTCCCAAGGTCGCTTACTTGTTGGTGCAGCAGTTGGTATAACCGGTGATGCAATGACACGGATTGAAAAATTAGTTGAATCAGGAGTAGATGTTATTGTCATTGATACGGCACACGGACATTCAAAAGGTGTTATAGATCAGGTTAGACGTGTACGAGAAGCTTATCCGAATCTAGATATTATCGCTGGAAATGTGGCAACCGCAGAAGCTACAAAAGCATTAATTGAAGCGGGGGCAACGATAGTAAAAGTTGGTATTGGACCAGGATCAATCTGTACAACTCGTGTAGTAGCTGGTGTTGGAGTACCACAAATCACAGCAGTCCATGACTGTGCGGTTGCAGCATCAGAATATGGTGTACCGGTCATTGCTGATGGCGGAATAAAATATTCTGGTGAAATTGTAAAAGCACTTGCTGCTGGTGCACATGCTGTAATGCTAGGTAGTATGTTTGCTGGTGTTTCAGAAAGTCCGGGTGAAACCGAAATCTACCAAGGTCGCCGTTATAAAGTATATCGTGGTATGGGGTCAGTTGGTGCAATGAAAGCTGGATCAAAAGACCGGTATTTCCAAGATTCCGAGGAAACAAAGAAACTAGTACCAGAAGGGATTGAAGGTCGTGTACCTTATAAAGGGCCACTATCTGATACGTTCCATCAATTAATGGGCGGATTGCGTTCTGGTATGGGATATTGTGGTACGGAATCCATTGATGCATTGCGAAATGATGGACAATTTGTCCGCATTACAAATGCTGGATTACGAGAAAGTCATCCACATGATGTACAAATTACAAAAGAAGCACCGAATTATTCGGTATAGCATGAAAAGAATAAGCATGTTTTCCTAATTTTGGAGATAGATAGGGATATTTCCCTGTCTATTTTTTTCGATAGTTTTATGGTAAAATATCATAGGTATATACAAAAAATAACCCTAGTTACGTATAGTTTAAGGTGGAGGTAGAGAAAGTGAAAAATACCAAGTTTTTCTCGATAATACTTGTTGCATTTCTTTTAGTTGCATCACTCATAACACAACCAATAACAACAAATGCAGCTGAAATGGAAATAGAGGCCCAAGCTGCTATTTTAGTTGACTTTGATACAGGAAAGATTTTATACGGAAAAAATATTGATGAACCTATTAACCCTGCTAGTATGGCAAAAATGATGACGGAGTATCTTGTATTAGAAGCTATCAGCAACGGTGATATTAGTTGGGAAACAACAACAGAGATCAGTCAATATGCTTTTAATATCTCAGCAAATAATAATTATTCTGGTGTCGGTTTACGAATGGACTACGAGTACAATGTTCGTGAATTATATGAAGCAATGGCTATTAATTCGGATAATGCTACAACGATTACTTTAGCAGAATTAGTAGCTGGTTCTGAAGGCGAATTTGTTAAGATGATGAACCAAAAAGCAGAAGAAATGGGATTGCCAGAATATAAATTTGTTAATTCAACAGGATTGAAAAATAATAATGACGGTGTGATTCCACCAGAAGGAACCGGACCAGACGAAGTAAATCTTCTATCAGCAAAATCTGCTGCATTATTGGCATATCACTTAATAAAGGACTATCCGGATGTACTAGAATTTTCTAGTCGCCCAACTGAAACATTTGATGGACAAGAGATTCGAAATTGGAACTATATGCTTCCTCATAATACTACTAGTTTGGAACAATACTATTATGAAGGAATTGATGGACTTAAAACAGGTAATACCGGTGATGAAAAAGGAAAGATGTTTACTGGAACATCCTTACGTAATGATAAACGTTTAATTTCAGTTGTGATGGGAACAAGTGGAACGAGTGAAATACGTTTTGAGGAAACTGCTGATTTAATGGATTATGGATATAATCAATTTCAATCAAAGGAACTTTTCCCAGCTGGATATCAAGTAGAAGATGAATCTATACTTACTGTAGCAAAAGGGAAAGAAGATACAGTAGAGATATCACTGAGTGAAAGTTTTACAATGCCTGTGAAAGCAGGAGATGAAGATTTATATACCGTGCAATATCATATTGATGAAGAAAAAGTAAATAAATCCGGTGAGTTAATTGCCCCAATTAAAAAAGGTGAAAAAATAGGAACTGCTGAGCTTGTTTACACTGGTGATGAAGAATACGGTTATATCTTCAATCAAGGTAATAAAACCGTTGATCTGGTTACAGAAAGTGAAGTAGAAAAAGCAAATTGGTTCATGTTATCGATTGGTGCAATAGGTAACTTCTTTAGTGATATTTTTTCATCCATAGTAGATACAGTAAAAGGCTGGTTTTAATTAATGATCTTTAGGAGCCGATCGATATCGGCTTTCTTTGGCAGATAGGAAAGTGATAAACTTTCCTATGCTGCATATGTACGTACATCGAATGCATTCATAAAAAGCATGACGTGAAGCTATATATACTAACATCATACATAGGAGGAAAGAAAAATGACAAACAAAGGAACAGAGCGAGTTAAACGAGGAATGGCAGAAATGCAAAAAGGCGGCGTCATCATGGACGTTGTTAATGCGGAGCAAGCAAAAATTGCAGAAGCAGCAGGTGCAGTAGCAGTTATGGCTTTAGAACGTGTACCATCGGATATTCGTGCTGCTGGTGGGGTAGCTCGTATGGCAGATCCAACGATTACGGAAGAAGTAATGAATGCTGTATCTATTCCAGTTATGGCAAAAGGACGTATTGGTCATATTGTAGAAGCTCGTGTATTAGAAGCAATGGGTGTAGATTATATTGATGAAAGTGAAGTATTAACACCTGCAGATGATGTATACCATTTAAATAAATCTGATTTTACAGTGCCATTTGTTTGTGGTTGTCGTAACCTCGGAGAAGCAGCACGTCGTATTGGAGAAGGTGCCTCTATGCTACGTACAAAAGGGGAGCCAGGAACAGGGAATATCGTTGAAGCGGTTCGTCACTTGCGTCAGGTTCAATCAGAAATTCGCAAAGTAACTGGTATGTCTAGAGATGAAGTTATGACTTATGCAAAAGAAATTGGTGCTCCATTTGAATTGCTGTTACAAATTCGTGAAGAAGGACGTTTACCAGTAGTAAACTTTGCTGCCGGTGGAATCGCTACACCTTCTGATGCTGCTTTAATGATGGAATTAGGTGCAGATGGCGTATTTGTTGGTTCTGGAATTTTCAAATCTGACAACCCAGAGAAATTTGCAAAATCAATTGTTGAAGCTACTACTCATTACCAAGACTATAAACTTATTGCGGAGCTTTCGAAAGATTTAGGTACTGCAATGAAAGGTATAGAAATGAGTACACTATCAGCAAGTGATCGTATGCAAGATCGCAGTGAATAGAAAGAAGGAATAATAATGACTACAATTGGCGTTCTTGCCCTACAAGGAGCAGTCCGGGAACATATCCGTTCCATTGAAGAGTGCGGGGTAAAAGCTGTTGAAATTAAACGTGTTGAACAACTTGAAGATATTGATGGCATCATTCTACCAGGTGGAGAGAGTACAACAATGCGTCGTCTCATTGATAGCTATGGATTTCTCTCGAATCTACAAGATTTCGGTAAACAAGGAAAACCAATCTTCGGTACGTGTGCAGGTCTGATTTTAATGGCAGATGCTATTGAAGGTCAGGAAAATGCTCATCTTGGGTTAATGAATATGAAAGTTGCTCGTAACGCATTTGGCAGACAAGTTGCAAGTTTTGAAGCGGAATTAGCAATTAACCAAATAGCTGAGGATTTTAATGCTGTATTTATTCGTGCACCATATATTGTAGAAGTAGGACCAGAAGTAGATGTATTAACAACTTATAATGAGCGGATTGTAGCTGCACAACAAGGACATTATCTATGTACAGCATTTCATCCAGAATTAACAGATGATAACCGTGTAGTGGCGTATTTTGTAGAAATGGTTAAAAAATCAATTCAAACACTTGCATCTTAATTGAAATTTGGCTATGATATAAAATAATAAAAATGCATTTTAATTGAACAACATCTATAAAAGTATTGATAGGAACAAGTAACAGTAGACCTTTCTAAAGAGAGTCGATGGTTGGTGTGAATCGATGGGAGAATGCTGTGAATCCATCCTGGAACTGGTTTATGGAACGTAGATATTCTACTAGTAAATAAACCCGGCAACGTACCGTTAACAACGATGAGCCGGAAGAGGTATCTCTTCAACAAGGGTGGCAACGCGGGAAATATACTCTCGTCCCTATAATTTTGGGACGGGAGTTTTTTGTGTTTGATTACAAAAATGTAGGAGGAAACCGTTATGTTAGACATGAAGTATTTACGTAATAATTTTGAAGAAGTAAAAGGCAAACTAAAGCATCGTGGAGAAGAATTATCCGAATTAGATCGTTTTGGTGAATTGGACGAAAGAAGAAGAACATTAATCAATGAAACAGAAGCCTTAAAAGCAAAGCGTAATGAAGCATCAAAACAAATTTCTGTTTTGAAGAAAGAAAAAAAAGATGCAGAACCTGCAATAAAGGAAATGCGTGAAGTAGGAGAACAAATTAAGTCATTAGATAATGAATTAAGAGAAATTGAAGAAACGTTAGAAACAATTATGATGTCTATTCCAAATATACCTCATGAGAGTGTACCAGTCGGTGAAGATGAAGAAGATAATGTGGAAGCACGAAAATGGGGGGAATTACCTGCATTTGCTTATGAAGCCCAACCACACTGGGATATTGCTACCAACTTAAATATTATTGATTTTGAACGTGCTGGCAAAGTTACTGGAAGCCGCTTCGTTTTTTATAAAGGAATCGGTGCACGTTTAGAACGAGCGCTAATAAGCTTTATGATGGACTTGCATGCAGATGAACATGGCTATATAGAAATGCTTCCACCGCAAATCGTAAATCGTGCAAGTTTGACCGGTACGGGACAGCTGCCAAAATTCGCAGAAGATGTCTTTAAATTGACAGATACAGATTATTTCTTAATTCCGACTGCCGAAGTTCCAGTAACCAATTATCACCGTGATGAAATTCTAAGTATCGAAGAGTTACCAAAAAAATATGCTGCATTTAGTGCGAACTTCCGCTCAGAAGCAGGATCAGCTGGTCGCGATACGCGTGGACTGATTCGTCAGCACCAATTTAATAAAGTAGAACTTGTTCATTTCGTAAAACCAGAGGATTCTTACGAGACTTTAGAAACACTTACTGGTCACGCAGAAAAGGTTTTACAATTATTAAAGCTACCATATCGAGTTATGAGTATGTGTACAGGTGATTTAGGATTCACAGCAGCGAAAAAGTATGATATCGAGGTATGGATTCCAAGTCAACATACGTACCGCGAAATATCTTCTTGTTCTAACTTTGAAGATTTCCAAGCAAGACGTGCAGGTATACGATTTAGAAGAGAAGTGAATGGAAAACCTGAATTTGTTCATACATTAAATGGTTCTGGCCTAGCAATCGGTCGTACTGTAGCAGCAATTTTGGAGAACTATCAACAAGAAGATGGTTCTGTTATCGTACCAGAAGTATTGCGTCCATATATGGGTGGAAAAGAGTTAATAAAGTAAGGTAAAGTAATAAAAATTGTTGCTTAACCTAAGAATTTGACTATGAATGGCATTAAAAACACAAAATGCAAACTGACCTCAAGTAGATAATGCTTAAACTAGATTCCTGTATTTTGGGAGTCTAGTTTTTTGTATTATCGGAAAGTTTTTTATTTTTTCCTGCACTGAAAATCCATTGACATTGAAAAAAAATTCCTGTATATTAAATGATGTTGCTACGGAGGTATACCCAAGTCTGGCTGAAGGGATCGGTCTTGAAAACCGACAGGCGGGTCAAACCGCGCGGGGGTTCGAATCCCTCTACCTCCTCCATTTATTTAAAAAAGCGCATAAATTTTGGAGATAAAAAACCGTTACTTTTTGTAACGGTTTTTTGATTTATCAAAATCAGAGTAAATAAGTGATTCCGTGTCCGCTTGATATTTTCGTGAAGAGAAATGGCGAGAAAAATTTGCATTAAAAAAAGCTCAGATTAGTTTATTCTGAGCTTTTTTATGCTAATTTTTTTATTTACATTGATAATACCTTTTACGCTGACTATTTAATTAGTTCTCTTGCTTCCCAACGTCTTGATTGTTGAATAAAATGACCAATTTTTTCTAGGATTGGTTCAACTGAGTTTTCTTCTTTCATTAAATCATAATCCGATATATTAATACGTAAGATCGGACACGCATTGAAATTATTAATCCAATTTTCATAGCGGTTATACATTTCTTCCCAATAAGATATTGGTGTACTTCTTTCCATTTCTCGTCCACGCTCTTGAATACGTTTCAATACTTCATCAAAGGATCCTTCTAAATAAATTAATAAATCTGGATGAGGGAAATATGGAGTCATTACCATCGCATCAAACAAATTTTTATATGTCTCATAATCTGTTTTCGACATAGTGCCATTTTCATAATGCATTTTTGCGAAAATACCAGTGTCCTCATAGATAGAGCGGTCTTGGATGAATCCACCACCATACTCAAAAATTTTCTTTTGTTCCTTAAAACGCTCTGCTAGAAAATAAACTTGTAAATGAAAACTCCAACGTTCAAAATCAGCATAAAATTTTTCCAAATATGGATTCGTATCGACTTTTTCAAAAGAAGTTTTAAATTTTAATGCATCTGCTAATGCATTTGTCATAGTTGACTTTCCGACTCCAACCGTACCTGCAATTGTAATGATACTATCATTTGGAATATGATACTTTTCTCTTAAATTCATTACTATATTCCCCTTTTTATTTAGAAATAGCTATATGTTTGGCTAAATTTTGTTGTACTTGATCAATAATGGTTTGAAGATCATCTTGCTTTTTAACAAAATCAAATTCATCTCCATTAATTCGAATGACAGGAATTTCTGGGTGTAATACTTCGAATTCATTCATATATGCTTCATAATCTGCAGCTAGTTGAGCTAAATAGGATGCTTTAATATTTTGTTCAATTTCTCTTCCACGCATTTGTATTCGCTCTAGAATAGTATCCAAACTTGCATGTAAATAAATCATCATATTTGGTACTGGCATATCCTTTGTTAATATATGATAAATTTGCTCATATTTATCAAATTTATCAGCTTGTAAGGTACGCTTTGCAAAAATCATGTTTTTTGATATATGATAATCAGCAACTACTGCTTTTTGCTGAGTGAGATATTTTTTTTCAATATCTTCTAATTGCTTAAATCGATTGCATAAAAAAAACATTTCCGTTTGAAAACTCCACTCATCAATATCATCATAAAATTTACCAAGAAACGGGTTTTCTTCTACAATTTCTTTAAGTAAATGGAAATCAAAATGATTAGAAAGTTTTTTTGCTAGGGATGTTTTCCCAATACCGATCGGTCCTTCTATTGCAATAAAAGGGACTTCTGCCATAACTTCTCCCCCTATCAAAATCAATTCGACAGATATCTACTAATTTTACCATATTAAGGCTTATCGTTCTATACCATATTCTAAGTTATGCACTTCGATAGTATATAAATAATTGGAAATGGATCGAAATTTGTATCCAATTCTTGTAGCTTTTCATAATGCTATTGATTTTGTATAATAGAAAATGTCACTTTCTAAAAATGTATGCCCTCGTAGCTCAGGGGATAGAGCATCGGTTTCCTAAACCGTGTGCCGCAGGTTCGAATCCTGCCGGGGGCGCCATCCCCATCACTTAATGCAATGCGTATACGATTCCACATCCAATCTATCACACTCATCTACATATTCGAATAACAGCACGAAGGGAGTAATAATATGAATCTAACGAAAAAAATTATTATCGCATTAATTTTAGGTATTCTTGTAGGTATGGGATTAAGTTTTTCTTCCTCTGAAGTATTTTCTACAATTGATAGTTATGTATTAAGTCCCATTGGTCAATTATTTATAAATTTAATTATGATGATTGTTGTTCCTATTGTATTTGTGTCTATCGTCTTAGGTACAGCAGGTTTAGGGGAACCAGCTAAGCTAGGTAAAATAGGTGTTCAAACGATCTCTTTCTATCTTGTAACAACTGCAATAGCATTAGTAATTGGATTGGGTGTAGCTTTCTTGCTTCAACCAGGAGAAGGTGGCAATTTTAAAACAAGTGAGATTGATGAAAGTTATGAGGAGCAAACAGCTCCTCCAATTATGGAAACATTGATAAATATAATTCCTAGAAATCCTATTGATGCAATGTCTAGTGGGGATATGTTACAAATAATTGCCTTCGCTATTTTTATTGGAATTGCACTTGCTGCACTTGGCGAAAAAACGAGTGGTATCTTAAGATTATTTGAACAAGCAAATGAAATTTTAATGTTTTTAGTAAATCTAATTATGAGAACAGCACCCTATGGAGCATTTGCATTAATTGCTTCTGCTATTGGTGGTGCTGGACTTGATGCGCTTGGGTCTATGGTGATGTATATGGTTGCTGTTATTTTGGCATTGGTTATACACGGAGTGGTTACGTATAGTTTTGCCATTAAAGTACTAGGTAGAGCGAATCCGATTCATTTTTATAAGGAATTTTTCCCAGCAATGTCTGTAGGATTTAGTACATCTAGTTCTAGTGCAACATTACCCATTGCTATGCAAGTTGCTCAAGATAAACTTGGTGTAAAAAAATCAGTTAGTAGTTTTGTTCAACCATTAGGGTCAACAATCAATATGGATGGTACAGCCATCATGCAAGCTGTTGCGACTGTATTTATTGCTCAAGTGTTTGCTGATCCACTAGGGTTAAATGAAATCTTAATGGTAATTATAACAGCTACATTAGCAAGTATCGGGACAGCTGGAGTACCAGGAGTGGGATTAATTATGCTAGCCATGGTATTAAAGCAAGTTGGTTTACCAGCAGAAGGAATTGCATTAATTATTGGGGTGGATCGACTATTAGACATGCTTCGTACATCGTTGAATCTAACTGGTGATGCTGCATGTGCTTATATTATTTCTGAAAGTGAGAAACGAAAAGAAAAAAACAAATAATCAATACCCCTTTACTAGAGAAGCAATTGGAAGTCCAATTGCTTCTCTAGTTTTATTTGTACAGTACCTGTTAGACTTTCACCCATAAGTGCTGGAATGAATATAGTGTAGAAGCTATTGTGGGGTGATTATGATCAAAGGTTTATATAGAAATACAGACACGAACAGGAAACAATTGGTACCATGGGAAAGGAAAATACTTGACCAATTTGAGGCAAAAATGGCCGATAAAGAAAAACCTTTTCCATGTATACCTGCTACAATAGGCTTTTCATTGAACCAAATCCGATATGGGTTTGTTGGTGATCCACGAAATAACTCTACGATTTTGGAGCTTGCTGGTTTATTACGAAATTTCACGCATGTATCGAGAGAATTAGGAAATTATACCTCACTTATCGTGTTTTATCACATCCCAATGGAAATGAAGGAAATGTGGACAGTGGAACAGTTTGAGCAATTATTTTGGCAACAGTTACATCATCTAGCTACTGTCGATGATATTGCCTGGCCAAGGGATATTCCAACTGATCCACATCACCCGTTGTGGGAATTTTGCTTTGCGGGAGAAAGGTACTTTGTTTATTGTGCAACACCTGCACATGAGCAGCGAAAGAGCAGGCATTTTGATACGATGATGCTTGCAATAACACCTAGGTGGGTATTACAGGATTTTAATAGATCACTTGCTAAAGCTGAAAAAATAAAAGGACAAGTGAGGAAACGATTATCGTATTATGACACTGTTCCTATTCATCCAGATTTAAATATGTATGGAGCAGCAGATAATTTTGAATGGAAGCAATACTTTTTGAGAGATGAAGAAAAATCATTATCAACATGTCCCTATCATAGCATCATGTCGTTTGATAAAGTTGAGAAATAATGTACTATATTTAATAAAAAATTCTTTCAATTCGTATTAAATACTTTAAAAAAATCATAGAATGTTCTAAAATAGAAATTACTAACAATTAAATTATTTCTTAAAATACCAAATGTAATCGGTTCCAAAAATATTCGATGAGGTGATAAGATGGATATGCAGCGAGTACCGGCAAGAGAAGGGGATCATAATCTACAAAACTATGAAAAAGTTCGTGAAACTTTTTCATGGGATGACTTGAAAAAGAACTTTAGCTGGAATGAAACGGGTAAAGTGAATATTGCTCATGAATCAGTTGATCGCCATGCACAAGACCCGACTAAAAAGGATAAGGTTGCTCTACTATACTCGGCACCTGATCGAGAAGAAAAAGTAACATTTGCTGAGCTTAGAAAACAAAGTAATCAGTTTGCCAACGTATTAAAGAAACATCATATAGAAAAAGGTGATCGAGTCTTCTTGTTTATGCCGAGAAGCCCAGAATTTTATGCGGCTTTCTTTGGTATCTTAAAAACAGGAGCAATTGCTGGTCCATTATTTGAGGCATTTATGGAACAAGCTGTACGAGATCGCTTGCAGGATAGTGAAGCAAAAATGCTCATTACCACTCCAGATTTATTAGAACGTGTTCCACAGGATGACTTACCAAATTTAGAAAAGATTGTCCTTGTCGGTAAAAATACGGAAACTTCTGGTAAGTTCATTGATTATTTGAAAGAAATGGAAGTAGCATCTAATGAATTTGATGTGGAGTGGGTAGATTTAGAAGATGGTATGCTGCTCCATTACACCTCTGGTTCAACTGGTAAACCAAAAGGAGTTTATCATGTTCATAATGCTATGATTCAACATTATGCTACAGGTGATTGGGTACTTGATTTGAAGGAGGATGACGTTTACTGGTGTACAGCTGACCCTGGTTGGGTAACTGGAACGAGTTATGGAATTTTTGCACCATGGTTACACGGAGTCACAAATGTCATTCGAGGTGGTCGTTTTTCTCCAGAAGATTGGTACGGAACATTAGAACGTGAAAAGGTAACCGTATGGTATACAGCCCCTACCGCTTTACGCATGTTAGTTAGTGCTGGAGAAGATATCGTTAAAAAGCATGACTTATCTTCATTAAGACATATTATGAGTGTTGGTGAACCTTTGAATCCAGAAGTTATTACGTGGGGATTAAAGGCATTTGATCTACGTATACATGACACATGGTGGATGACCGAAACAGGAGCCCAACTCATCGTAAATATTCCATCAGAAGAAATACGACCAGGTTCAATGGGAAAACCGATTCCAGGTGTTGAGGCCTCGATCGTAGATAATGAAGGAAATGAAATACCACCAAATCAAATGGGGAACTTGGCTATAAAAGCAGGTTGGCCATCCATGATGCGAGCAATATGGAAAAATCCAAGTAAATATGATAGCTATTTTGTAAACGGTTGGTATGTATCTGGTGATAGTGCCTACCGAGATGAAGATGGGTATTTCTGGTTCCAAGGTCGGCTAGATGACGTCATTAATACTGCTGGTGAACGAGTGGGACCGTTTGAAGTAGAGAGTAAATTAATTGAACATCCAGCTGTAGCTGAAGCGGGTGTTATCGGAAAACCGCATCCAGAACGAGGAGAAATCATTAAAGCATTTATTACGTTAAATGATGGATATGAAGAGTCATCTGAACTTCTTGAAGACATCCGTCAGTTTGTAAAAACTGGATTAAGTGCACATGCTGCACCTCGTGAGTTAGAGGTAAGAGAATCTATTCCAAAAACCCGAAGCGGAAAAATTATGCGCCGCTTATTGAAATCATGGGAATTAGGATTACCTACTGGAGATACATCAACATTAGAAGAATAAGTAAAAAGAACCGTTGACCCAATGATGGAGTCAACGGTTTTTTAACGATGGAATTGTTGGTTGTGAGCGAATATTTTAGTTTCTGAGCGAATCTGTGCTGGTTGTGCGCGAATATTTAAATTTCTGAGCGAATAATTCATTTTATGAGCGAATCACCAAAATAGTAGACCTGTCACTAGCTACCAGGTTTCGTAATTGTAAAGTTATCTCGGAGTAACTGCCAGTTTTGTGGAAATGCTAACCCAAGCTTCCAATAACTAATTCCCCTTAAACCTAATTCCTTAATCATATCAAATTTGGCTTGAATGGAACGAGCATCCTCAAACCAAACCTCATGTTCATTTCCATCTGCATCGGTATAGGTGAAAAATGGAGCTTGTGCCGTTGTATCAAATTGAATCGCTACATTATTTTCTCGTGCTAATGCAATAGCTTGCTGCGGGCTAATAGCACGAGCAAATTCACCACCTGGTTCGTATGGTAAAGTCCAATCATATCCGTATAAATTTTGCCCAAGTAATATTTTATTAGCTGGCATTACGGTTAAAGCAAAATCAACTACTCTCCGTACTTGGTCAATTGGTGATACAGCCATTGGAGGACCACCACTATACCCCCATTCATACGTCATCAATACGACAAAATCAACTATTTCTCCATGCGTACCATAGTCATGTGCCTCATACCATTCTCCTTCTTGTTCGGCACTTACCTTTGGGGCTAGTGCGGTAGACATTAATAATCCTTCTTGTGATAGTCGATCCTTTGCTTTCCGTAAAAATGCATTGTATGCTTCTCGATCAGCTGTCGGTAAAAATTCAAAATCAAAATGTACATCCGTAAAACCGACTTGTCGAGCTGTATTTACAATATTGTCTAATAGTGTATTCTGCACAGACTGAACAGTGACGATAATGTGACCAAGATCCGCACTAAATTCCCCTTCCTCTAAATTGGTAACTACTAGCATAAGAGAAGCGTTATTAGCACTGGCTATTTGTGCAAAGTTATTTAATGGTGGTGGATTTAATGTTCCGTCTCGATTAATTTCATAACTAAATGGTGCAAGATAAGATAAAAATGGCGCAGCTTTTCTAGCGGCATTTTCTAAAGTTGATGTTACACTCTCACCGGTTGGTTCTACGTATGCATTAGCTATAATTTCCGGTTTTTCTCGTGGAGGAATGTATAGCCGTAATCCTACAGGTAAGACGCCATCTGTAGGAATGTTATTGATCCGTGCTAACTCCTGAAAAGGTATTCCAAAACGCTGTCCAATTGCATATAAACTATCTCCCGGTTGGACAAAATAGAATTCCCCAACTATAGGTATTACTAAAGATTGCCCTACGACAAGGCTCTCTGCTGGATCTAGTTCATTAGAATCAACTATTGCATTAACCGAACTGCCATATGTATTGGCAATCGAATACAAAGAGTCTCCACTACTGACTACATGAATTTGCAAAAGGGTCCCTCCTTCATTGTGTAAAAAACACATTCTAGTTGTATTTCCAGCTCCAGCGCTCAGTGACATGGACATTCCCTTACCTTCGTACGATAAGGTAACATCCACTTGTTAGATTTATTTTAAGGATGGCCAACTAAAGCTAGGCATTGTTCCTAACGTCGTCATACCGTTCTTAAGCCGAGCGCCTCCACTTTACACATCCTATTCACACTTTATGAAGGGAGTGCTTGTGATATGTCTTAAATAAGATCAATTCCTATTTCGGGCATGCATAATAATATTTCTCTGTTGCCATACAATTTTTAAAATATGTCTATCTTCTGCCACTCCTACAAATCTTTCCTATGGAGTTTGGAAAAGAAGGATCAACATAAAAAAATATAATATTTACAAACAGTAAAGCAGTATTTTTAATTGCGTAACCTCCATGTTATACTCCTTTTAAGTGAAAGTTGAAATATACACAGTTTAAAAGGAAGACATGGGATGATACGAATGGACGAAAAATTTATGCAATTAGCGATAGATGAAGCAGAAAAAGCGAGTGAAGTAGCGGAAGTTCCTATAGGTGCGGTTATTGTATTTCAAGGGAAAGTTATTGCTACGGGACATAATATCCGAGAAAATTCTCAAGAAACATTGTCACATGCTGAATTAATTGCTATTCAAGAAGCTAATAAAAAAATGGGTAGCTGGCGACTAGAAGATTGCACTTTATATGTAACACTTGAGCCATGTCCAATGTGTGCAGGTGCCATTGTTCAATCACGTATGAAGCGAGTGGTATTCGGGGCGTTTGATCCAAAAGCTGGCTGTGCAGGATCGTTAATGAATTTACTAGATGATAATCGATTTAATCATCAGGTTGAGGTAACAAGTGGTACCTTAGAGCAAGAATGCGGAAAGCTCTTAACAGATTTTTTTCGCTCCTTAAGAAATCGTAAAAAATAGTTGTTCTTTTTAGAATAGCATTCTTATCCGGCATTTCCATATACTCTCAGTGATATTCCATTGCTTTTTTACCTGAAAATGTTATAATGGGTATTACCGTGCTAGGCGGGGAGGTAGCGGTGCCCTGTACTCGCAATCCGCTATAGCGAGGCTGAATTCCCATTCCAGGTGGGCGACTTTATGGTCTGCCTTAACGGATTGGTGTTGACGCTTAGGTCCTGCGCAACAGAAACCCATGAATCCTGTCAGGTCCGGAAGGAAGCAGCAGTAAGTGGTCATTTCTGTGTGCCGCGGGGTTACCTAGGCCGAGCCATGAACTTAAGTAACGCATAGGGTCGTTTCATCGAAAATGGGTGCACGGCTTACATAGATAATAAGAACCTCTTGTCGTATGAAGACAAGAGGTTTTATTATGTTTTACACTTTAGCAAATTTAGATAAATAAAAAGTGATAGCTGCTACCCCTATGATGACAATGCGATATATAAACATTAGCCATGATTTAAAGCTTTCGAGGGTCATCTCATTATATTCCGAATATATGTCTAATATTATAATTCCTAAAACTAAGCCTGTTGCAGCAAAAACAGCTGTATAGTAACCTATCTTTTTTCCCCGCTCATCTCTTCCAGCTGTATAATTAAAATGTACCCAATAAATAAAGGCTGTAAAAAATAAAATATTTACGATGAAAATCATAAACTCTCCTCCTTAGAATAAGAAAATACTTCTTCAAGCGACTTTTCGAAAACTTTAGCAATTTCAAATGCAAGGATCAACGATGGATTATAACGATTATGTTCAAGGGCGTTAATTGTTTGACGTGTAACGCCTACTTTCTCTGCTAATTTTTGTTGAGATAGTCTTGCTTGTGTTCTTAGTAAATAAACCTGGTTATCTAATTTTCCTTTTTTCACTATTTATCACCTGGTATCTTATTGATGTAATATATTTTTTACACTTTGTATAAAATATATTACATCACAAAAGTAGCAAATGCAAGCCCTTTCAGTAACTGAAATGGTATACGTTTATTTTGTAAAGAACTCTTACTAAGTCAAATGCATTATAATGGTTCACATTCAAGACTAAAATCGGTATAATTAGAATGAAATCATAGAGGGGAACGTGTATTATGAGTTATCAAGCATTGTATCGCGTATGGCGTCCACGGAATTTCGGGGACGTTGTCGGTCAGACCCATATCACACGTACACTGCAAAATGCAATTATGCAAGAAAAGTTTTCACATGCCTATATTTTCTCGGGTCCACGTGGAACAGGGAAAACGAGTGCAGCGAAAATTTTTGCAAAAACCATTAACTGTGAACGTGCACCTGTAAGTGAGCCATGTAATGAATGTGCGGCATGCCGCGGGATTCAAGATGGTTCCATTTCCGATGTTATCGAGATTGACGCTGCATCTAATACAAGTGTAGATGACATTCGGGAGATAAGAGACAAAGTAAAATATGCATCAAGCGTTGTCCCATATAAAGTGTACATTATTGATGAGGTACATATGATTTCAGTGAATGCGTTTAATGCATTATTAAAGACATTGGAAGAACCACCAAAACATGTTGTCTTTATTTTAGCTACAACAGAACCACATAAAATACCTTTAACGATTATTTCTCGGTGCCAACGGTTTGACTTTAAGCCGATTACTAATCAATCAATTGTGGAACGCATGCAGACAATTCTCGATGCAGAAGGGATTACGGTATCCAAGGAAGCGCTAGATGCGGTTGCTTTAGCTGCAGAAGGTGGAATGCGTGATGCGTTAAGTATTTTAGATCAAGCTATTTCATATAGTGAAGATACGGTTGAGCTTGAAGATGTTCTGGCAGTAACTGGAGCGGTTTCCCAACAAATATTAACGGACATCGTACAATCGATGCTCGATAAAGATGTACAACAAGCGTTGAAGTTACTAGATGATATCATTCAACGTGGGAAAGATCCCGGGAGATTTGTTTATGATTTGATTTACTTCTTGCGTGACCTCTTATTGTATAAAAGCGCACCCAGTTTAGACGGCATTTTAGAACGTGCCTTGATTGATGAACATTTCAAACAATTGTCTACCGTTGTTTCTGAAGCATGGATTCAAGATGCAATTATGCAACTTAATCAATGTCAGCAAGAAATGAAATGGACGAATAATCCGAAAGTATTTATAGAAATAGCAGTACTGACGATTACGAATAGATACCAAGAACAAACGGAACAAGGGCAAGCGGTTGATTCTGAAGCGGTTATGCAGCTAACAAATAAGTTGGCTCAATTAGAAAAGCAGATAGAGAATTTGAAGCAATCTAATGTTGCAGCACAAGGATCTGCACCACCATCAGAGCCCAAAAGAAAGCCACAAGCAAGGGCATCTAAAAACAGTTATAAAATTCCATACGAGAAGATTCGAACGGTTTTACAAGAAGCAGAAAAAACTTCATTGAAAGATGTACAGTCACAATGGGCGGCATTTTTAAATAAACTAAAGACAACGAATGCTCCTGCACATGCAACAATACAGGATAGTAAACCTGCTGCTGCATCGGACAAGGCACTTGTCGTAGCTTTTAAATATGAAATTCATTGTGCGTTATTCTTAGATAATAGAGAATTAGTTGAATCGATACTAGCTAGTATCATTCAAAAGCAGTTGACGATCATTCCAATCCCAGTCAATGACTGGCAAGAATTACGCAATGAATATGTAAAGAAACAAGAAAACTCAACCCCGAAAGAAGAGAATCAGGATGATCCTTTAATTGAGGAAGCTAGAAAATTAGTTGGGGATGATTTGATTGAAATACATGATTGAAAATAGGATACACTAAAACACAAATTTGAAGGAGGCGTTTTCCATGAAAGGTATGGGAAATATGGGTAACATGATGAAGCAAATGCAAAAAATGCAAAAGAAAATGATGAAAGCACAAGATGAATTACATGAAATGTCATTTGAGGCATCTGCTGGTGGTGGCATGGTTACCGTAGTAGCTAACGGAAAAAAAGAAATTACAGATATTCAAATAAAAGAAGAAGTGGTAGATCCAGATGATGTCGATATGCTACAAGATCTTATTCTTGCGGCAACGAACGATGTGTTAAGTCAAATTGATGAAAAAACAAATGATACAATGGGACAATTCACGAAAGGAATGAATATGCCTGGAATGTTCTAAATTAGGAGGAACATCGGATGTATTATCCAGAACCGATTTCAAAGCTAATCGATAGCTTTACAAAATTGCCAGGAATTGGGCCAAAAACAGCAGTCCGTCTGGCATTTTTTGTGTTAAATATGAAAGATGATGATGTGTTGGAATTTGCAAATTCACTCGTCAATGCGAAGCGGGAACTATCCCATTGCTCCATTTGTGGTCATATTACGGATCAGGATCCATGCTCTATTTGCCAAGATTCATCAAGAGATGGTTCCATTATTTGTGTAGTACAAGATCCAAAAGATGTGATCGCAATGGAAAAAATGAAGGAATATAGTGGCAAATACCATGTGTTACACGGTGCTATTTCACCAATGGATGGTATTGGACCAGAGGATATCAATGTTCCGGATTTGATCAATCGATTAAAAGATGAAGAAGTGAATGAATTAATCTTAGCTACAAATCCTAACATTGAGGGGGAAGCAACCGCAATGTATATTTCGCGCCTAGTTAAGCCATCTGGTATTCGCACAACAAGGATTGCACATGGATTGCCAGTTGGAGGCGACTTGGAGTATGCAGATGAAGTCACATTATCGAAAGCGTTAGAGGGTAGGAGAGACTTGTAGAAATAAGGTGACGAAAAGTGGGAAGGAAGAGAAAGAAACGCAAGCGAGAAGTCGACGAAACCTTATTAGATGCACTTTTTACGATTGAGCGTGAATGGAAACAAATTAAATCTTTAGTAAATAAAAGCATTGAGCCTACAATGGATGGTAAAAATAGTGAGTTACTAGCACAGTCTAAATATATGTTTTTACTAAGAGAAGCTCGAGAACGTAAAATAAGTGCAGTAAGGTATAGTAAATAAAGGAAGAGGCAAGGGAATTTATCCCTTGCCTTTTTCTTAAAATTGGATGATGTTGATCCTAAAATTTTTGCAGGATATTATGTATTCAGGCTATTATCACATGTCTGTTGCTCTTTTTACATAGACTGCGAAATAACTTAAAAAGATGGCGCACTTCAGAATAAAAAAGAGCTAAACGGTCGTTCATAGCAGTGATGAAAGCCCGAATGGTGAAAAGAAAATAACCGATGGTCACGTTGCAGTTACTTCGCACCTCACATCAACTATCCATTAATGTTCATACTAAAAAAGAGTAACAACCTTTTAAAAGGCATATTTTAGTTAAGAGAAAGAAGTAGGATTATTTCTTAAAAAAATACTGTATTCAATTAAGCTATATCAAACATATATAAATAATCATATTGCTTATTTCTCGGTTCTTTTTTTCTGTTTCCTATCATAAATACTAGTAATGGGACAAGGAAAAAGGAGTTGATTATCGCTATGAGCTCTACATTAGTTATTACGACCATGGTTGCATTAATTGTAATCTTGTTATTTGTTGGTGCTCCTGTGAAACCGATGCGTTTTATTGCACAAGGAACCGTAAAATTAGGGATTGGTGTATTATTTTTATTTTTCTTGAACGTGCTTGGTGGTTCAATTGGATTGCATATTCCAATTAATTTATTTACAGCTGTTATTTCTGGATTCTTAGGGATTTTTGGAATAGCTTCACTGGTAGCAATTCATATATTTATTATTCCATAGCTATTATCTAATGATCCTATGAAAAAAATTTCAAAGATTTCCGTATAAATTCCGTTAGATTAGGAGAAACTATTTACTAGTTTAACGGAGGTGGGAATGATGGAAGAAAGAATTGCTGAAAATCATCATTGTGGAATTTGCGAGGAAAAGAAACGCCAAGGCATACATTTGTATAACATGTTTATTTGTACGGAATGTGAGTACAATATGATTCACACCGAACCTCGAGAGGAAAAATATCAATATTACTTACAAAAATTAAAAAATATTAATCAACCAACAATGTTTTCATAGATTATATGTATGGCCTTTGTACAATACTTGCAAAGGTCTTTTTTGTTGTTAAGATTATATTAACATCATTTGAAAGGGAAGCTACGATGAAAATGAACCATAACAACACACCATTATTTAGAGAATTAACTAATTTCGCTAGTCGTAATCCACAATCCTTTCATGTTCCGGGGCATAAAAACGGAACTGTGTTTCCGCAAGAAGCGAAAAAATATTTTGATTCCATCCTGCCAATTGATTTAACGGAATTAAAGGGTTTAGATGATTTGCATGCTCCACAAGGAATCATTGCAGAGGCGGAACAATTAGCAGCAGATTATTTTCAAGCAGATCATTCTTTTTTCTTAGTTGGTGGGAGTACGGTAGGTAATTTAGCGATGATCCTAGCAGCATGTTCAGTCGGGGATAAGGTTATCGTTCAGCGAAATAGCCATAAATCAATTATGAACGGATTAGAATTAAGTGGCGCTACACCAATCTTTATTCGTCCAGAATATGATCATGAAGTTGATCGCTATACAGCACCAAGCCTCCAAACAGTTAATGAAGCGATTCGGAAACATCCGGATGCAAAGGCAATTGTTCTTACATACCCAGATTATTTTGGAGAAACATATGCGATAAGAGATATGATCGAAATTGCACATCAAGCGAATATTCCAGTCCTTGTCGATGAAGCACATGGTGTCCATTTTTCTTTAGGAGAACCATTCCCATCACCTGCATTAACACTTGGTGCCGATGTTGTGGTTCAATCAGCTCATAAAATGGCTCCTGCTATGACAATGACTTCCTATTTACATATCAGGTCTCGGTATATGTCTAAAGGACAAATTGCACACTATTTGCAAATGTTGCAATCTAGCAGTCCTTCTTACCCTTTGATGGCATCGTTAGACGTAACTCGTTCTTTCTTGGCTACCTTATCCGAAAAAAATATCGGTGAAATCCTACATAGTGTACAGCAGGTTAGAGAAACATTAACGAAAGGAATTCATTGGAAGGTCTTAACTAGCGATGATCCTCTGAAGCTAATATTACACGTAAATGAGGGCCTTACTGGTTTTGAGGTAGCAAGTTACTTCGAACGTGAAGGTATTTATACCGAGCTCGCGACATCAAATCAAGTTCTAATCATTCACGGTTTAGAACGACTCAAAACAATTATTAAACTTGAAAAAGCAGTAAAAACCATGAATGAACAATTAAAATATAACCAAAACCATGCTACAATAGATGTAAGTATACTTTTTTCAGAGCCTTTACAAGAGTTAGCTTTGTCTTATCAAGAAATGAACAAACAGAAAACAAACAAGGTAACGTTATCGGAAGCTGTCGGATGTATTGCTGCAGAATCCATTATCCCTTATCCACCAGGGATTCCTCTGATTGTAAAAGGTGAAAAAATACAAGAAACACATATAAGTCAGATTAACCAACTAATCGAGCAAGGTGCTACGATTCAGCATTTACACATAGATCAAGGCATCCGAGTTTTTCAGGTGTAAATAAATTTTGTTCAAACGGAGGATGAAGAAGACCTCGTCGGCTTAATTCGCAAAGAAATTCGATATGTCATTTTCATTGGACTTTTTGAACATCCTCTAAAGGAGTAGGAATACGTGAGTGGCTATTTTATAACATTCGAAGGTGGCGAAGGAGCAGGAAAGACTTCTGTACTTCGTTCAACAGAAAAAAAACTTCAAGAACTAGGGTATGATGTTTTATCTACTAGAGAACCAGGTGGTATTGATATTGCCGAAAAAATAAGAGAAATCATTTTAAATCCCGAACATAAAGAAATGGATGGAAGAACAGAAGCTTTATTATATGCTGCAGCAAGAAGACAGCATTTAGTTGAGAAGGTTCTTCCAGCTTTAAACGAAGGAAAAATTATATTATGTGACCGTTTCATCGATAGTAGCCTTGCTTATCAAGGGTACGCAAGAGGATTAGGGATGGATGAGGTATTTGCTATTAATCAATTTGCGATTCAAGATTCCATGCCGAATTTAACTTTATTTTTTAATATCGAACCAAAAAAGGGATTAGACCGCATTATGGTGAATAAAGATAGAGAAAGAAATCGTTTAGATTTGGAGAAAATGAAATTCCATGAAGATGTGTATGAAGCATATCAACAGTTAATTGAACGATTCCCAGATCGTTTTCGGGTTATTGATGCTGATCAAACGATAGAGGAAGTAGAGCAAGAAACCTTGGAAATGGTTCTTCAATTTTTGAATAAAACAAATTCGTAAAGGAGGGATAATCCATGAAATTAATTATTGCTGTTGTTCAAGATAAGGATTCTAATCGATTAACCGATGCACTAGGTAAAGATAATTTTAAGACAACAAAGCTTGCTACAACTGGTGGATTTTTAAAAGAAGGAAATACAACGTTAATGATTGGTTGTGAAGACCAATATGTGGACGATGCATTAGATATTATTCGTGATAATTGTTCCAAACGAGAGCAAATGGTAGCACCTATCTCACCAATGGGAGGGAATGCTGATTCCTATATTCCAAAACCAGTAAAAGTAGAAGTTGGTGGCGCTACAGTATTTATTCTTCCAATCGAATCATTTGTACAATTTTAATTATAAAATGAAGGGGGGCTGAACCAATGAAAATCAGTCAGGAAATGCGATCACAAGTCACTAATAAGAATATCCAATCAAATACAGAGGGGAAACAATCCTTTCAAACCATTGTTCAGTCCCAAACTCAAAAATTGCAACAGTCTGGGTTACAAAAGTTAATGCAAGATATAACGTTACAAGGAAATAAGTTAGCACGTTATCGTTCTTTTAAGGATTTAGTAAAATTTAAACGATTAGTAAAAGGCTTTTTGAAAGAAACCGTTTCAAGTGGACTAGATTTACAAAAATCTCATAGCTTTAGTTTTACGGGTAATAGCCGTAATTTAACAATTGTTAAAGAAATAGACGAGAAATTAATAGAATTAACTGAGGAAATTATGAACCAAGAAAAAAAGACAGTAGACCTGTTAGGACTTATTGGAGAAATAAAAGGTTTACTGATTAATTTATATACATGAGCAGAAGCGAAAGCGCCCGTCGCTGGTGCTAAAGCTGGACGTTAGTTTATAGACTAGGATGGGTTAATATGAAAACGTGGTCAGATGTAGCTGAAGTACAACCACTAGTAAGTAAAATAATAACCAATAGTATAAAAAAAGACCGCGTTTCACATGCATACTTACTACAGGGAGAACGTGGAACCGGTAAAGAAGCTATTGCACGGTTACTTGCCAAAGGTCTGTTTTGTGAGCATAAGCAAGGTGTTGAACCGTGTCATACGTGTACAGCCTGTAAGCGAATTGAATCTAGAAACCACCCAGATGTACACTGGGTGGAACCAGATGGTCAATCTATTAAAATGGATCAGATAAGAAATTTACAAAAAGAATTTACGTATTCTGGAGTAGAATCAAATCAGAAAGTATACATTATTATCGGTGCTGACACGTTAACAGTAAATGCAGCAAATCGCATTCTAAAATTTTTAGAAGAACCAAGTAAAAAAACGACAGCAATCATGCTTACGGAAAATAGTCAATCTATTATCCCTACAATTCGGTCAAGGTGTCAGGTGATTGATCTACAGCCTCTGAACCCAACCAATTTTCAACAACAATTAATAGATGCTGAAGTCCAAGATAGAAGTGCAAAATTAATTAGTGCGTTAACGAATAATTTGGAAGAAGCAATGGCTTTGAACGAAGATGAGTGGTTTGCAACTGCAAGAAAGTTAATGGTACAATTAGTAGAAGCATTTACTGATGCGCCTGATGATGCATACTTATTTATTCATAATCATTGGGTAACCAATTTTAAAGAACGTAAAGAGCAGGAGCAAGGACTGGATCTATTATTGCTCGCTTTTAAGGATATATTATATTTTCATATTGGGAATGAAGACAGGCTAGTAGTTTTCACTCCTGGGGAAGAGCGGCTTGAGCGATTAGGGATGTATTTCTCACAAGAAAAGCTTGTGTCGATCTTACATCACCTATTACAAGCTAAACAAAAATTGAAGCAAAATGTCCATCCAACGTTGGTAATGGAGCAATTGACACTTCAAATTCAGAGGTGATAAAAACGTGATAGAAGTAATAGGTGTTCGCTTTAAAAAAGCGGGTAAAATATATTATTTCGATCCGGACGACCATCAAATCGAGGTAGATAGCTATGTTATCGTCGAGACGGTTCGAGGGATTGAGTTTGGTAAGGTTGTCATTACGAACAAAAATGTAGATGAGGAGGATGTTGTACTCCCATTGAAAAAAGTCATTCGTACAGCGACTGATACGGACAAGATTACCATAGTTGAAAATAAGGAATATGCAGAGAAAGCTTTTAATACATGTACAGAAAAGATCATTGAGCATAAGCTGGATATGAATCTAGTTGATGTAGAATATACCTTTGATCGCAATAAGATCATATTTTACTTTACCGCTGATGGTCGTGTGGATTTTCGCAATTTAGTAAAAGACTTGGCAGCAATGTTTAAGACAAGAATTGAGCTTCGTCAGATTGGTGTGCGTGATGAAGCAAAAATGCTCGGTGGAATCGGTCCATGCGGTAGGATGCTTTGCTGTTCAACTTTCTTAGGAGATTTTGAGCCGGTATCTATTAAAATGGCAAAAGATCAGAATCTATCGTTGAATCCTGCGAAAATATCTGGATTATGTGGTCGTTTAATGTGTTGCTTGAAATATGAGAATGATGATTATGAAGAAGCAAAACGAGAATTACCAGATATAGGGCAGAATGTTAAAACGCCATATGGTCGAGGAAAAGTAGTCGGATTAAATATTTTAGAGCGTTTAATACAAATTGAAATCCCAGAAAAAGAACGTGTTATAGAATATACGTTAGATGAACTCATCGAAGAAGGAATTGTTACAGCTCAGGGCCAAAAATAATGGAGTGGTAGCATGAAAAAGAATAAGAGACAAATATTTGACCAAGTATCGGATATGGAAAAACAAATAGGCGAGTTATATGAACAACTTGGTGATTTAAAAGGAAAGCTTGGCGAACTTTTAGAAGAAAACCATCGCCTGGAAATGGAGAATCATCATTTGCGAAATCGCTTGGATAAAGATCAAGATAGTGTAGCAAATAATGAAGCAACGAATCAACAAAGGCAACCTGCTAAGGACATTCCGAGTGAGGGTCATGATAATTTAGCTAGAATTTATGAAGAGGGCTTCCATATTTGTAATTTAGAATTTGGTAGTCCGAGACAAAATGATGATTGTATGTTTTGTCTTGATTTTCTAAGTAAAAAAAATAAAGTATAATGTATGCTGTCTACGTATCATAAGATACGAGGCAGCATTTTAATATTGTGATGAGATGAAAGGAATATACCATGGTACAATTATTTGACGATGAACGCTTGGATTTTTTAGTAGCGGATGAGAGTTTACAAATCATTCAAAGCCCAACTGCTTTTTCTTTTTCTCTTGATGCGGTTTTACTTTCACATTTTGCCTATGTACCAATTAAAAAGGGATCAATACTTGACTTATGTTCTGGTAATGGAGCTATCCCCCTTTTATTATCTAGGCGAACACAAGCAAAGATTACGGGTGTTGAAATCCAGGACAGAATTATCGACATGGCTAAACGTAGTGTGGAATGCAATGATTTAACAAATCAAATAAACATGATTCACGGAGATTTAAAGGAAATGCAGCCATACTTAGGGCAAAGTAATTTTGATGTTGTTACGTGTAACCCTCCTTATTTTAAAACACCATCACGGACAGAATATAATCAAAATGATTATTTAACGATTGCGAGACATGAAGTGTATTGTACGTTAGAAGATGTTGTAAAAGCGTGTAAGTTACATGTTCGACCAGGAGGAAAAGTAGCCATGGTGCATCGACCTGGTAGGCTTGTTGATATTATAACGACCTTTAGGGCATATAAATTAGAACCAAAACGAATACAGCTTGTCTATCCGAAGAAAGGTAAGGAAGCGAATATGTTACTTGTAGAAGGAATTCGTGATGGGAAGGCAGACTTAACTATTTTACCCCCTCTTTATATATATCAAGAAGATGGTACATATACAGCGGAAGCAAAGGAGATTATATATGGATGAGATCGCATATACGGTATATATTTTAAAATGTAATGATAATACGTTATATACAGGTTATACCAATGACTTGGAGCAACGATTAAAAATGCATGAAAGTGGTAAAGGAGCGAAATATACCCGTGGGCGTGGACCATTTCAAGTCCTGTTTGTGGAAAAATATCCTTCTAAGGAAAAAGCAATGCAACGGGAGTATGAAATAAAACAACTTACTCGTAAAGGGAAGTTCCAGCTAATTCGTGATCAATTGAAAGAGGTTATGCAACATGCAGATACAAAAGAGCTTTGATCAAACTACAGAAGGTGTGTTATATGTCGTTCCAACGCCAATTGGTAACCTCGAAGATATTACATACCGGGCACTAACAATTTTGCAACAAGTATCTGTAATAGCGGCAGAGGATACACGGAACACTATTAAATTATTGAATCACTTTGACATTCCGACTTCACTTATTAGTTATCATGAACATAATAAAATGGAGCGAGAAAACCAACTGGTTTCAAGGATACAAAATGGAGAACAAGTTGCTATAGTAAGCGATGCTGGTATGCCTGCCATATCTGATCCTGGATATGAGTTGGTACAAGCTGTGTTAGAGAATGATTTACCTGTTATTGTTTTACCTGGTGCAAATGCAGCATTATGTGCTCTAGTAGGATCTGGGTTACCTTCAACAGAATTTTATTTTTATGGATTTCTACCGAGGAAGAAAAAAGAAAAAGAAGCGGAACTTATACGTTTAAAAGCTTTAAAAGCAACCCTATTATTTTATGAGTCACCATATCGAATCAAAGAAACTTTAAAAGCTATAAAAGAACAACTAGGTAATCGACAAGTAACGATCGCAAGAGAATTAACTAAACGCTTCGAAGAATATGTACGTGGGAATGCCGAAGAATTGTTAAACTGGGCGGAATCTACAGAGTTAAAAGGTGAATTTTGTTTAGTAGTCGAAGGTAGTGATGAAAAAGAAGCGGATATAATTGATATATGGTGGAGTCATTTATCTGTCATTGACCATGTTGAACATTATATACGTGAAGCAAGCTTGTCGAATAAAGAGGCCATAAAACGGGTTGCAAAAGAAAGACAATTACCAAAACGCGACGTATATCAAGCATATCATATAGAAAATGAAAAGAGCTGACAAAAAAGTCAGCTCTTTTACGTATAATTCTATTACACATTAAATCTTGATTGAATTTCATCTATTAATGCTTTTGCACCTTCTGGACTAAGTACTAGTTTTCCATCTGCTAGTGATACGTTATCATCAGATGTTTCACCTGTTATGTGGCATGACATATTTGGTTGATATTTCTTTAGAACCACTTTGTCATTATCAACATAGATTTCTAAAGGATCTTTGATATTAATATCAAGTGTGCGGCGTAATTCAATTGGAATTACAACTCGTCCAAGTTCATCAACCTTTCTTACAATACCAGTAGACTTCATTATACGTCCCCCTTAATATAAAAAATCATATTTCGTCATTTTTCGACATCTGCTTATTTAATATAATACCAACGATTCCCAATAGTGTCAATAAATTTTTATATAAAACAAAAAATAATGGGAAAATTTGATATATTGATATTCATATACCCGAAATTTTTTATTGTTAAACCTATTTTTTAATATAAATTTGAATTTTTTTGTGCATAATGGTAGGAAGTTTATTGAAAAAAATCCATTCGACAATATTCGACATTTGTAGCAGATTTCAAATTAATGACTGGTAAATAACGGAATAGGAAGCCATCTTTTACGATTAACATGATAATATAATGGAAAACTTGTGTTAAAATCGCTACAATAGAAGCATGAATAATTTGAAAGGTGAATGAGGAGGAAAGGTAATGTCTACGGAAAAGAAAACTTTTTATATAACGACTCCTATTTATTACCCAAGTGGGAAATTACATATAGGTCATGCATACTCCACTGTTGCAGGAGATGCAATATCACGATATAAAAGAATGCGCGGATTTGATGTAATGTACTTAACTGGAACGGATGAGCATGGACAAAAAATCCAACGAAAAGCGGAAGAAAAAGGTGTATCACCTCAGGAATATGTTGATGACATTGTAAGTAGTATTCAAGAGTTGTGGAAAAAACTTGAAATCACGAATGATGATTTTATTCGAACAACACAAGAACGCCATAAAAAAGTAGTAGAAAAAATATTTGACCAGCTAGTAAAACAAGGTGATATTTATCTGGATGAGTACGAAGGCTGGTATTGTACCTCTGATGAGTCATTTTTTACGGAGCGCCAACTTGAAGATGGCCATTGTCCAGATTGTGGGGGTTCAGTTGAAAAGGTAAAAGAAGAGTCTTATTTCTTTAAAATGAGCAAGTATGTAGATCGACTTGTACAATATTATGATGAGCATCCAGAATTCATTCAACCAGTAAGTCGTAAAAATGAAATGCTAAGTAATTTTATTAATCCGGGATTAGAGGATTTGGCAGTCTCTCGAACAACGTTTGACTGGGGAGTTAAAGTTCCTGGTGATCCGAAGCATGTTATTTATGTTTGGGTTGATGCATTAAGTAATTATATTACAGCCCTTGGATATGGTACAGATAATGATGAAAAATATCAAAAATATTGGCCAGCTGATGTGCATTTAATGAGTAAAGAAATTGTTCGTTTCCATACTATTTATTGGCCAATCATGCTAATGGCGCTTGATTTACCATTACCAAAGAAAGTATTTGCACATGGTTGGATTTTGATGAAAGATGGCAAGATGTCGAAATCAAAAGGTAATGTCGTTGACCCTGTGAGTCTAATAGATCGTTATGGATTAGATGCCTTACGATATTATTTATTACGTGAAGTACCATTTGGTTCAGATGGTGTCTTTACGCCAGAAGGATTTGTAGAACGGACAAACTTTGATTTAGCAAACGACCTTGGAAACTTATTAAATCGTACGGTTGCAATGATTGAAAAATATTTTAATGGGGAGATCCCAGCATATGTTGCCTCAGAAACAGAGGTTGATCAATCCTTAGAAGCGTTTACGAAAGAAACGATTGAGAAAGTGGAAAAGGCATTGGAAGATATGCAATTTTCGGTAGCACTTTCTTCCTTATGGCAATTAATTAGTAGAACAAATAAATATATTGATGAAACAGAACCATGGGTTTTAGCTAAAGATGATAGTAAGAAGGATCGACTAGGAAATGTTATGGCTCACTTAGCAGATTCATTACGTATTGTTGCTGTTATGCTTCAGCCGTTCTTAACAAAATCCCCAACTGAAATATTCAAACAGCTGGGTATAACGGATGATTCCTTAAAAGAATGGGATACTGTATATAATCATGGATTAATAAAAGCGGGAACCAAGGTGGAAAAAGGGCATCCTATTTTTCCTCGTTTAGATGTCGATGAGGAAGTAGCTGCGATTAAGGCGATGATGAAAAAGCCAGTAGAAGAAAAGAAAGAGGAAACAAAACTACCGGAGACAAAAGAGCAAATTGTCTATGATGATTTTATGAAGCTTGATCTAAGAGTTGCTGAAATAGTTAAAGCTGAAAAAATGAAAAAAGCAAATAAATTATTGAAGCTTCAAATAGATTTAGGTGCAGAAAAACGACAAGTTATCTCCGGTATTGCGGAACATTATCAAACGGACGATTTGATTGGTAGAAAGGTTATTTGTGTTACAAATCTTAAGCCAGTTAAATTGCGAGGAGAAATGTCAGAAGGTATGATCCTTTCTGGTGAAGATGAAGAGGGTAAGTTATCCCTTGCAACAGTGGAAAGTGATTTACCAAATGGTTCTGTAGTAAAATAAGTGAATTCAAGGTCTTCTTCTACAATAGTGGAAGCTGACCTTTTCTTTTGGAGGTTGATAGGATGTTATTTGATACGCATGTACACGTTAATGCAAGACAATTTATCGAAGATCGAGATGAAGTGATTCAACGTGCATTTGATACAGGTGTTAAATATATGGTTGTGGTAGGTTTTGATCGAGAAACGATTCCACTAGCAATAGAGATTGCCGAACAGTATGATACGATTTATGCTGCTGTTGGCTGGCATCCAGTGGATGCGATTGATATGAAAGATGAGGACCTAGCCTGGATTGAGGAGCTATCGTCACATCCGAAAGTAGTAGCAATTGGTGAAATGGGTCTAGATTATCATTGGGATAAATCACCAAAGGAAATACAAAAGGAAGTATTTCGCAAACAAATTCGTTTAGCGAAGAAAGTAAATATGCCAATCATCATACACAATCGAGAAGCAACAGAAGACATTATTGAAATTTTACAGGAGGAAGATGCGAAAGAAGTTGGAGGTATCATGCATTGCTACAATGACTCTATAAGTTATGTGCAAGCATGTCTAGAAATGAACTTCTACATTTCTCTCGGTGGGCCAGTAACATTTAAAAATGCCCCCTTACCAAAAGAAGTAGCAGCAAGTGTACCATTAAACCGCTTGTTAGTTGAGACAGATGCACCATTTCTCGCACCACACCCAAATCGCGGAAAACGAAATGAACCCGCATATGTAAAATTAGTTGCTGAAAAAATTGCCGAATTAAGGGGTTTGTCATTCGATGAAATAAGTAAAAATACGACTGATAATGCATTTACTTTATTTGGGATAAAATGAAAATAATTTGGAATAAATGGGTATATTTACATGGGTAATTTATACAATAAGTAAAGACTAGTGCAAAATCTAGTCTTTTTTTTATGCCAAAAGCAACAATCTTAAACGCAGTAATACCAACGGATTACAGCATATACATGTCCGATTGTAATGAAATTGTAAAACAAACGTAATCGTTTATGCTTTGACTTTGCATACTAGTGTTTATATAATCAAACACGATTAAGGAGGCATGTAGCATGCGAAATTTTTCAAAGCTATTGCCGGCCTCAAAAATGAAGCTGGTTATTTCAAGTATCGGTGTGCTGATTCTTGTCGCTTTCTCTTCTTTGATACTTTATGAAGCAACAAAGGCAGATGTGACACTTTCAGATAATGGTGAAGTTCAAACCATTAAAACACACGCTGATACCGTAAAAGAACTGCTTGAAGAAGTAGCTATTACTGTTGGCGAACATGATGCATTATCCCATTCACTAGATGCAGAAATCGAAAACGGTATGGAAATAGAATACAAAACTGCCAAACAGATTATTGTTACGATTGATGGCGAAGAAAAAGAATATTATACGGTATCTGATACCGTCGGCGCTTTCTTAGCAGAAAATAATCTTTCATTTTCCGATCGTGATGATATTTCACATAACAAAGATGAAGCAATTACCGATGGTTTACATTTAGCTGTTAATCAAGCATTTCAAGTTACCATTAATGATGGCGGGGATGAAGAAAAGGTTTGGACTACAGGTGGAACGATTCAGGAATTATTAGATTCAAATAATATTTCACTATCCGACCAAGATAAAGTCGAACCTGCTGTCAAAGAAGATGTCAAAAATGACATCAAGGTTAATATTGTTCGTGTTGAAACAAAAACAGAAGAAGTTGAAGAAGCAATTGCTTTTAGAACAGAAACACGAGAAGACAATACACTTGAAAAAGGGAAGAAAAAAGTTCTAGCTAAAGGTCAAGATGGTAAGATCGTTAAAATATACGAGGTGACCTTTGAAAACGGTAAAGAAGTTAGCCGTGAATTAATTGATGAAGAAGTATCTCAAGATAGTGAGAATCGTGTAGTTGCAGTGGGCACGAAAAAACCTGCCCAAAATCTGACTACATTATCATCAGGAAATAAACCATCTGGTGGAAAAGAGTTTACTATGACTGCAAGTGCGTATACCGCCAGTTGTAGCGGATGTTCTGGCTATACTACTACGGGTATTAATTTAAATGATAACCCTAATATGAAAGTTATTGCTGTCGATCCATCTGTTATTCCATTAGGATCAAAAGTATGGGTTGAAGGCTATGGAGAAGCGATAGCTGGTGACACTGGTGGACATATTCAGGGGAATCGTATTGATGTTCATGTACCAACTAAATCAGCTGCGTATAGTTGGGGAGTAAGAACAGTTAAAGTGAAAATAATCGATTAAATTATGAAATGAATGCTCTTGCCATGTATAATGGTAAGAGCATTATTTTTTGCTAGAGAGAAGGAGTAAGACTTATCTCTCTACAAGAGTTTATGAAGTTTTTAAATAAAAGTGAGGAAACGATTTTGAAAATAAAAGAAGTAATTGTAGTTGAAGGAAGAGACGATACAACGAAAATTAAACTAGCTGTTGATGCAGACACAATTGAAACGAATGGCTCTGCTATCAATCAAAAAATACTAAAACAAATCCAACACGCAAAGGATAAACGTGGCGTTATTATTTTTACCGATCCAGACTATCCTGGGGAGAGGATTCGTCATATCATTAATCAAGCTGTCCCAGGTTGCAAACACGCCTTTTTAACACAGGATAAAGCACGAGCGAAGCATCCAGATAATAAAAGCTTAGGAATAGAGCATGCATCGATTGAATCTATCCAACAAGCTTTAGCTGATGTATATGAATTAGTAGAATGGGAAGAGAATGAGATTACAAAAGAGGACTTAATTGTAAATCGACTCATTGGTGGACCAGGAGCAAGTGATAGGAGAGAACGGCTTGGTGAGTTATTGCAAATTGGACATACTAACGGAAAACAATTGCTAAAGCGATTATCAATGTTTCAAATAACGAAAAGTCAGTTCGACCAAGCGATGGAAACTTTGCAACAGGAGGATAGTAGCCATGAATACAAATAGATATATTGCGACTCCAATCCGAACAAAAGAGATCCTAAATAAATATAAATTTACGTTTAAAAAAAGCTTAGGTCAAAATTTCTTAATTGATGTAAATATATTAAAAAATATTATTAAACATGCTGGAATAAACAAAGAAACAGGTGCAATAGAAATTGGACCAGGTATTGGTGCGCTTACGGAGCAATTGGCAGTACATGCTGATAACGTAGTGGCTTATGAAATAGATCAACGATTATTACCTATTTTGGATGATACGCTTCAAGGGTATTCAAACGTTCGAGTCATCCATGAGGATATATTAAAAGCGAATGTCCATGAGATGATAAAGGAACAGTTTGAACCGGAACAACCGGTACATATTGTAGCAAACTTACCTTACTACATCACAACGCCGATATTAATGAAATTATTGCGGGAAAAACTACCTGTCTCTAGTCTTACTGTGATGATACAGAAAGAAGTAGCAGATCGTATGGCAGCGAAACCAAATAGTAAAAGTTATGGCTCTTTAACAATTGCCATACAATATTACACACATGCTGAAGTTGTAATGAATGTGCCCAAAAGTGTATTTATGCCTCAACCGAACGTTGATTCGAGTATATTAAAGCTAACAACCAGAGAGAAACCACCTGTTCATGTCGATAATGAGGATTATTTCTTTCCAATCGTACAAGCGTGTTTTGCTCAGCGTAGAAAAACATTACGGAATAATTTAACTAGCCATTTTAAAGATGTATATGATAAAGGGGAAATTACAACTATTCTAAACGAGATTGGAATTGATGGAACAAGACGTGGCGAATCATTGACGATGGAAGAGTTCGCTATTTTAGCAAATTCTTTTTATAAACGTAGTCTTTAAATAAGGCGCTTTTCACAGGCTTGTGATGAGTCAGGTACTTCTGAATATGCTTCTTTATTCCTTTGCGCCTACGAAGCGAAACAAGAGGACGGAGATGCATCTATTGATAGGGTCTTATTTCTTGGCAATTTGCTTTCTCCGGCTGGACAAAGGAAGCTTCGGAAGCAATACATCGCATGTAGACATAAAATAGGGATATCGTACGTCATCGTGCGTTGTCCCTATTTTCGTTATAAAGGTACTAGGCACAGGTTTGGATTCATCTACATAGTCTATAGGAGCAATGTGCTTTCAATTTCTGTGAAGGCTGTGAGGTGGATTTATGGTATCTTTATCAATTGGTGATTTAGTTACAAGATTATCATATAAGAACGATCTGTTATTTCGTATTGTTTCACTCAAAGAGAAAAGAGCTATTTTACATGGAGAAGATATTCGCTTAGAGGCAGATGCTCCGATAGATGACTTAATCCGAGTGGAAGATCGTGATTTACAGAAAAGAAGACTAAAAGTAAAAGAACAAGAGGAATTTTCTTATCGATTGTTTCGACAAGATTTTCATTTAATGAAGGAAAAAAGGGAGTACCAATCTACAGATGGATACCAATATACAGAGTATTTTCAATTACCGGCAAGTGTTCTACATTTGGACGGAGATCAAATGTATTTGCGAAAATGCATAACACTTTATCAACGATTGGGATTACAGGTTCATGGTGTTCATATTAACGAAAAGGAAATGCAGTTTGAGATTGGAGATCTAATTCGGAAGATACAGCCAAATATTATCGTTATAACGGGTCATGATTCTTTTTCCAAGAATAAAGGTAGAAAAAATGACCTTCGTGCTTATAGACATTCAAAATTCTTTGCCGAAACTGTTCGCGAAGCAAGGAAAGTTGTTCCCAATTTAGATGAACTCGTAATATTTGCTGGAGCTTGTCAATCACATTTTGAATCACTCATTCGAGCGGGAGCGAATTTTGCGAGTTCACCTTTGCGAATTAATATACATGCACTTGACCCCGTATATATTGCTGCCAAAATAGCATATACACCTTTTATGGAAAAAGTAAGTGTATGGGATGCATTACGCAATACATTAACTGGTGAGAAAGGCATGGGCGGCATCGAAACGAGAGGGCTACTTCGTACAGGTATGCCTTATTTAGAAGAAGATCAAGATCAGGGTCAAGATGATGAAGAACATACTACGTACAGCTAGATTATTGGAATTTCCAATAATCTAGCTGTACGTGTTTTAATTTTATTCAAATATACATTAAAATTCATACATAATTTGTTAACATTTTGAAATAATATACGTAATAGCTAAATTAGTTGTTGACAGGAAAAAACATATCTTGTTATAATATAATATTTTATTTGACTATAAAACAAGCTTGTGTTATGATGTAACTACAGTGAGGTGGAGTGTATTGGCTAAAACATTAATCGAAATTAAGCAAGGTCTTGAAGGTCAAGTCGGAAAACGTCTAACACTGAAAGCCAATGGTGGTAGAAGGAAAACAATTGAGCGATCCGGTATTTTAGCAGAAACCTATCCTTCTGTTTTCATTGTTGAATTGGACCAAGAAGAAAATGCATTCGAACGTGTTTCATACAGCTATGCAGACGTATTAACTGAAACAGTAGAATTAAGCTTCCTAGATGAACGTACAAAAGCACTTTTGATGGAACAGTAAACAACGAGTTTGCTGTTCTATATTTTTATATATATTTTTTGGAAAATTTTAAAAAAGGGGAAATAGAGAATGAGTTTGGTACAAACTGGAACGGTGGAAGAAATATGGAAGCAAATTGAGGAGAAGCTACTTGAAAAAAAGAGTCCTTATGCCGATTTAAACACAACCTATGAATTTCAATTAATTGATGTAGAAGATAAGAAATATCAGTTAGTGTTTGAAGATGGCTCCGCAGCTATTTTTGATTACGTGGAGAAAGACCCTAGTTGTATTTTAAAAATGAAAGAAAAGTATTTTAGGAAATTTTTGCTTGGTGAACTAAACAGTACAACTGCTTTCATGACAGGTAAATTAAAAGTAGACGGTAATATTGGTTTAGCACTAAAATTAGAAGGCTTATTGAAGCAATACGATTTTTCAAATTGAAGTTGAACGAAAAAATTTCCTTTTCTGTATACATATAACATGGCTTGGATATATATATTTACATATACTATTGATGTCGTAGGAAGTTTTAACAGGAAAGGGGTTGTTCTTTCATGGCGCGACGCGGTGGAATGATGTCCGACCAATTGAAAGAAGAAATTGCAAAAGAGTTAGGCTTTTACGACACGGTACAACGAGAAGGTTGGGGCGGCATTAAGGCAAGGGATGCCGGGAACATGGTTAAACGAGCAATTGAAATAGCCGAGCAAAATATGCAAAACGGCAGATCCTAATAAGGATTTGCCGTTTTTTCTTATTGTCTAGGAAATTATAAAGTTTAATACCTGTGGATACTTCTTGGCAAGAACAGCCACGTCCAGCTCCAGCGCCCAGCGACTAGCGCAACTTCCCTCACCTCCGTACGATAACAGTTCGACATAGTCGAACATCCTAAATTCCTTCGGTTGCCGTGTTTCCTTTATCTCCTGCGGCTCAGTCCAGTTCGTACGTCGCTAAACGGGCGCTTGCGCTTTTGTTCTTGCTATATGCTAGGTTTCCTATGAGATAACAGTTGTTTTTCAGTTACCAGTCGCCTGGATTTTTTTATTATGATACAATTTGCTTACGTAAAGTGAAAACTGTTCAAAACTGTTTTTGCGAATGGGCGAAGGAAAAAAAGTAGGTGACGGATATGACTCTTTTTGAGAAGGCTCCGGCTAAAATAAATTTATCATTAGATGTTTTAGGAAAGCGAAATGATGGTCATCATGATGTAGAAATGATTATGACTACTATCGATTTAGCAGATCGAATTGAATTAGATAAATTGCAGGAAGACCGGATTGAAGTATCACTCTGGAGTAGGTATGTTCCAAACGATGAGAGAAATTTAGCTTATAAGGCAGCTAAATTATTTAAAGTGCAATATGGGATTAAGCAGGGTGTCCATATAAAAATTGAAAAAAATATACCTGTATCAGCTGGTTTAGGTGGTGGCAGTACAGATGCAGCGGCTGTATTACGTGGTTTGAACAAGCTTTGGGACGTAGGGGTTTCTTTAGAGGAACTTGCTTTACTAGGATTGAAAATTGATTCCGATGTGCCATTCTGTGTGTATGGTTCAACAGCAATCGCGAAGGGGCAAGGTGAGATCATTACAAGGCTGCCTTCTCCACCATCCTGCTGGGTTATATTAGCAAAGCCAGATATTGGAGTTTCTACAAAATCAATTTTTCATCGAGTTAATACGGATGTTATACCACACCCTCATACAAACGCAATCATACAAGCATTACATGAAAAGGATTTCCATAATATTTGCAATCATATTGGAAATTCTTTAGAAGCAGTTACGATGTCCATATATCCAGATGTAAAGCGGATTAAGCAAAAGATGGCTGTAGCAGGTGCAGATGGAGTTCTTATGAGTGGAAGTGGCCCAACTGTCTATGGGCTTGTACAACATCATAATAAGGCACAGCGCATTTATAATAGCATGAAAGGCTTTTGTCATGACGTGCATATTGTACGAATTACAGGATAAACTTGCTTAAAAACGTATATTAGTGGTATATTAAGAGGAATATATTCGGTTTTTGAGGTGTAGATATGAAAAGAAGTAGTCGGTTAGTATCACTAACAAATTTTTTCCTGGAAAATCCGAGACAACATCGAAACCTACCGTATTTTTCTCAGAAATATAACGCTGCTAAAGCATCTATGAGTGAAGACTTAGATATTGTTGATCAAATGTTTCGTGAAGAAGGATTAGGATATCTTAAAAGGACTTCTGGATCAGCAGGTGGGGTTATGTTTATACCAGAATCAACGCATGATAATGGGCTTGAGTTTATTGAGGAATTATGCAAAGAGTTAGAAGATCCAATTCGTATTTTACCAGGTGGTTATCTCTATATGAGTGATATCCTAGGGGATCCAAAAATGGTTCGAGAAATTGGACGGGTTTTTGCGTCGAAATTTTCCGATATGGATATTGATGTTGTTATGACCGTTGCAACAAAGGGAATACCACTAGCATATGCGGTTGCATCATTTTTGAGTGTACCTGTTGTAATCGTAAGAAGAGATCCAAAAGTTACCGAAGGATCATCTGTAAGTATTAATTATGTCTCCGGATCATCTAGAAAAATTCAAACAATGGTATTGCCTAAGCGCAGTTTACAAGAAGGTGCTAATGTTTGTATTATAGATGACTTTATGATGGCCGGTGGTACGATAACAGGAATGGTAAGCTTACTTGAAGAATTTAATGCAAATGTGGCAGCAATTGGAGTCTTAGCAGAGGCGGACGACGAAGAGGAAGAGCGTACGGTAGAAAAGTATACATCGTTAGTAAAGATTTCAGATGTAGATTTGAATACGAAGAAAATACAAGTACTACCAGGAAATTTCGCAGCAAATAAAAAATAATTTTTGTAAAAAACCTTTTTCTAACGAATAAGGTTTTTTCTTGGTCTTGGGAATTATAAAATGGAATGCTTTTGGATACTTCTTGGCAGGAACAACCACGCCAGCTCCGACGGACAGGAGGACGTCCTAGTATCGATGATGCCATAGGAGTAGGAAAAAGCTTCCGAGAAAAACATCGCACGCAGAAAAAGTGCATTCCTTTTTCAAGGATATGGCGTTTTTAGCCTGTAAGAGCGCTTGCGCTTTTGTTCTTTAAACGTGCAATTTATTAAATTTTTGCCTTTTTGTGTAAATAATTAAACTTTTTTCAATTTTAAGCAGGATTTATTTAATCTTTGTAGAATTATCTTTATTAAGTTAATTTTGCAAAGGTGGTGAAACAGCATGGAAGTAACTGACGTAAGATTACGCCGCGTTAATACAGAGGGAAGAATGCGAGCAATAGCATCAATTACGTTGGATCAGGAATTTGTTGTCCATGATATCCGGGTTATAGACGGAAATAATGGATTGTTTGTTGCAATGCCATCTAAACGCACTCCTGACGGTGAGTTCAGAGATATTGCGCATCCGATTAATTCAAATACACGTTCGAAGATCCAAGACGCAGTATTAGAAGAATATCGCCGTGCAGGTGAAGAAGTAGAATATGAGGAAGCTGGAGCTTCCTAAAAAATGAGAAAAACTAAACATCAAGAGGTCTAATCTTCACAGGATTGGCCTTCTTTTTTTGTATATAATACTTTCCTTCATGTGAATTTTTCCATATCTAATGTAACTGTTGAAATGAGCCTCTATTTAAGATATATTCAAATGGATAAAGTTAAATTGGAGGTTTCCTCATGGCGAATCGTTATGCAGTCATTCTTGCTGCCGGGCAAGGTACAAGAATGAAGTCAAAGTTATATAAAGTACTTCATCCGGTTTTAGGAAGACCGATGGTGCAACATGTTCTAGATCAAGTGAAAGCAGTAAGCCTAGATGAAGTAGTAACAATAGTTGGTCACGGAGCGGAATTGGTGAAAGAACATTTAGGAGAAGAAAGTAAGTTCGTACTTCAAGCAGAGCAATTGGGCACAGGTCACGCTGTTATCCAAGCAGAGAAGCTATTAAAGGATAAAGAAGGGACAACCATTGTAGTGTGTGGGGATACACCATTAATTACGAACAAAACTTATCTGGATCTTTTTGAGCACCATGAAAAGGAAAGTTCAAAGGCAACCATTCTAACTGCAATTGCTCCTAATCCATCAGGATATGGTAGAGTCATTCGGAATGAAAAGAATGAAGTCGAACGAATTGTGGAACATAAAGATGCCAATGAGAATGAACTCCGAGTAGAAGAAATAAATACTGGTACATATTGTTTTGATAATAAAGCTTTATTTGAAGCATTAAAAGAAGTATCAAATGATAATGTGCAAGGTGAATACTATTTAACAGATGTCATAGAGATTATGAAAAATAAATCCGAAAAAGTTAGTGCCTATGTAACTCCTGAATTTGAAGAAACATTAGGTGTGAATGATCGAGTTGCATTAGCACAAGCTGAAAAAACGATGAAAAAACGTATAAATGAGCAACATATGCGAAACGGCGTAACAATCATTGACCCTGAGAATACGTATATTCATCCAGATGTAATTATTGAACAAGATGTTGTTCTACATCCTGGTTCGATCATTACTGGAAGTTCGGTTATCAAAGAAAATGCTGAAATTGGACCTCACTCAGAGATCGCTAATTGTGAAATTGGTGAATCAACGATTATTAAACAAAGTGTTGCTACTGATAGTAAAATAGGTGACAGAGTAAACGTTGGTCCATTTGCTCACATTCGACCAGATGCAACCATCGGTAATGGAGCGAAGGTTGGTAACTTTGTTGAAATAAAAAAATCAACTCTTGGAGAAGGTAGCAAGGTTTCCCACTTAAGTTATATTGGCGATGCGCAAGTTGGAAGCAATGTTAATGTCGGATGTGGTACAATAACAGTGAACTATGATGGAAAAAATAAATATCTAACGACGATTGAAGATGATGCATTTATTGGCTGTAATTCAAACCTAGTAGCTCCAGTAACTGTAGGCAAAGGATCCTATATTGCAGCAGGATCCACGATTACAAAAGATGTCCCAGAAGGCTCATTGTCAATCGCGCGTTCAAAACAAAGTAACAAAGAAGGCTATGCAACTAGAATAAAAAACAGAAAAAAAGATTAACGGAGGGTAATTCCATGACATCTACTTACAAAGACAGATCTTTGAAAGTATTTACGTTGAACTCAAATCGTGCTTTAGCAGGAGAGATTGCAGAACATATTGGTACAACTCTAGGTAAGTGTACGGTATCTGCTTTTAGTGATGGAGAAATTCAAATTAATATTGAAGAAAGTGTACGTGGGTGTGATGTATATGTAGTTCAATCTACAAGTACTCCAGTAAACCGACATATTATGGAACTGCTCATTATGATTGATGCTTTAAAACGAGCTTCAGCAAGGTCTATAAATATTGTTATGCCATATTATGGATACGCTAGACAAGATCGTAAATCACGTGCAAGAGAGCCTATTACAGCTAAATTAGTTGCAAACTTATTAGAAACTGCTGGAGCTAATCGTGTGATTACACTTGACCTACACGCTCCACAAATTCAAGGATTCTTTGATGTTCCAATTGATCATTTACAAGGTGTTCCAATTTTATCGGATTATTTTGAAGCAAAAAACATTGAAGATCTTATTATTGTTTCACCAGATCATGGTGGGGTAACAAGAGCTCGAAAAATGGCAGATCGATTAAAAGCACCTATCGGTATTATAGACAAGAGACGTCCACGACCAAATGTTGCCGAAGTTATGAATATTGTAGGAAATATTGAAGGAAAAACAGCAATCCTTATCGACGATATTATTGATACTGCTGGAACGATTACGCTTGCAGCAAATGCATTAATTGAGAATGGTGCAAAAGAGGTTTATGCTTGTTGTACACATCCTGTGTTATCAGGACCAGCAATGGAGCGAATTGAGAGTTCACAAATTAAAGAATTAGTTATTACAAATTCAATTCCACTTCCTCCAGAAAAAAGGACGGAAAAGGTTACCCAATTATCTGTTGCTCCTTTAATTGGTGAAGCAATCATACGCGTGCATGAAGAACAGTCTGTAAGTATTTTATTCGATTAAAGGTTTATTTTAAGTTAAATAGGGGAATTTTACTATATGGAGCATTTTGATTGTAAATATTTCATAGGTTGAGAAAGTTTTGTCTAACAGCATGGATAATATCTAGTTTTCAAATAATGGAGGATGATGAAATCATGTCAGTTACATTGAAAGCAGTAAAAAGAGAAGATCATGCAAGATCGACAACTAGAAAACTCAGAGAAGGCGGACAAGTTCCCGCTGTTGTATATGGAAAAGAAAAAGAATCGAAATCAATTGCTGTAGATAGTATTGAACTTATTAAAACAGTACGTGATGAAGGGCGAAATGCAATTATTTCCTTAGATATTGCAAATGATACGCCAGTTGATGTTATGCTTCACGACTATCAATTGGACGCTGTTAAAGATGAGTTAGTTCATGCAGACTTCTATATTGTTAATATGGCAGAAGAAATGGATGTAGCTGTAGCTGTTCGATTAGAAGGTGAGCCGACTGGAGTAAAAGATGGTGGCGTCTTGCAACAAGCATTATATGAAGTGCAAGTTCGTGCGAAACCAAATCAAATTCCAGAAGAGATTACCGTAGATATATCGGCATTAGATACTGGTGATATTCTAACAGTTGCTGATTTACCAAAAGCAGCAAATTATGAAATTCTAGATGATACTGAATCAACAGTAGTTACTATCCTAACACCTACTACAAATGATGATGTGGAAGGAATTGATAATGAGCAAGGTGAACCAGAATTAGTTGGAGAAGCCCAAACAGAACGGAATGAAGATTAATAAATAAATTGCGTCCTGTAGCCAAGAAACGGACATCTGCAGGATAATATCTATTAGATACAACTTCCCCTCCTTAAAGGATATGATTAGATACATTCTTATGAGGAGGGATTGTTGTATTCTATCAATTTTTCTAAAAAACGAGGGAAACAAGCATGAAATGTATTGTAGGATTAGGGAATCCAGGGAGAAAATACAAAAAGACACGTCACAATATTGGTTTTATGGTTATTGATGAGTTGCTTCATCGTCATCGCTGGGGGCCGCTAAAAAAAGATAAATTTCATGGCAAACATACGATAGAGCATCTTCAAGGGGAAAAAGTAGTACTTCTCCAACCACAAACATATATGAATCTTTCTGGTCAATCTATTCGCCCATTAATTGACTTCTATGAAATTGCCCCAGAAGATGTATTGGTTATTTATGATGAATTAGATCTACCAACCGGTAAAATTCGTTTGCGACAAAAAGGTGGTCATGGTGGCCATAACGGTATTCGATCTATTATCGACCATTTAGGTACAAAAGAATTTAACCGAATACGAATTGGAGTTGGAAGACCAACTTCACCTATTCCTGTTGTAGATTATGTTCTAGGGTCATTTCCAAAGTCAGAGCAAGAAATAGTATCTGATAGTATTCACAAGGCAGCTGATGCTTGTGAAAAATGGTTGGAAAAACCTTTTCTTGAGGTAATGAATGAATTTAATGCTTAACCTATGCATAAGCATGTAATAAGTATAAATTTGTTTTTCATATCGTATAAAATAATCCTTTTCGGACAAACTTTAAAATATTGAATGGTTTATTCGAGGAGGTTATTTCCATGTCTATTGTCTATAAATGTAGGCATTGTGGAGATGTAATTGGACAGCTAGAACAACAAGTAATAGATACATCCATTCTAGGATGGGATAAATTATCGAATGAGGAAAAAAAAGAAATGATTGAATATCAAGCAAATGGAGATGTTCAAATCCAATCAATCTGTGAGAATTGTGAAGAGTCTTTGGGACATCATCCAGAATATCATGAATTAGACTATTTTATACAGTAGATCGTATAGGACAGGCTTTGGTTCAGGCAACCAAGGCATTTTTGCGTTTCATTACCCAGTTCATTTCATGATAAACATCGTACTAGGTTTACGGGCAGGAGTCCGTTTAATGGGGGTTATTGTGTGAAAGGTATTAATAAGTTTTTACAATCGAAAGAAGACATCCAATCGATTCTAACAGGTATATCTAATGGCATGAAAGAACAGCTAGTTGCAGGATTATCAGGTTCTGCTAGAAGCCTTTTAGTATCCATGATTGAAGAATCGACAAATAAGCCTGTCCTTCTTATTACATTTCAGTTAGTTCAGGCACAAGCATTATATGATGATTTGGTAGCATTTATGGGAGAGGAAAAGGTTCATTTATATCCTGTAAATGAACTGATTGCTTCAGAAATAGCAACCTCTAGCCCTGAGTTGAGAAGTCAACGTATTGAATCCTTAACAGAATGGACAACACAGAAGTCGGGTATTTTAATTGCACCCGTAGCAGCGCTAAAAAGAATCCTACCCCCTACAAACTATCTGGACAAATATCAATTAAACTTTACTATTGGTGAAGAAATTGAAATGGAAAGTTATTTGTCTTCCTTAATTGATATGGGTTATGAACGGGCATCAATGGTAACAACACCTGGTGAATTTAGTCGTCGTGGTGGAATAATAGATATATATCCTGTAACCGAAGCGAATCCAATTCGAATTGAATTATTTGATGAAGAAATAGATTCTATTCGTTATTTTGATGCAGAAACACAACGTTCATTAAATAAAAAAGAGAAAATAATTATTGGACCAGCTACCGAATTGTTATTACAGCAAGAAGATATACTATCCGGAGCGCAACGATTAGAAATAGCACTTGCTGAAACACTGAAAAAAATGAAATCTTCGGAAGCAAAAGAGGCATTAGTAGAAGAGATTGAACATGACATATCACGATTACGAAATTTAGAGCATTTTCCGGAGATGTACAAATATATTGGTTTTCTATATGAAAATCCTGCTAGTTTGTTAGATTATTTACCATCCAACGGATTAATTGTACTAGATGAAATGAGCAGAATTCAGGAAACTGCTACCAATTTAGATATGGAAGAAGCGGAATGGTATAGTAGCCTATTAGAAACGAATAAGACAGTAAAAGGAAGCAAATTTTCCTTTGATTGGTATACGATCTGGGGGAATATGCATGCACAACGATTATACATGTCTGTGTTTTTGCGACATATACCAAATACTCAACCACAAAATATTATTAATCTTTCATCTAGATCAATGCAGGAGTTTCATGGACAAATGCATTTATTTAAAAATGAGTTGATTCGTTGGGAAAAGGGAGGATTTTCTGTCGTTGTATTAGCTCCGAGCGAAAAAAGAGCAGAAAAAATTCATTCTATTTTTGCTGATTATGAGATTGAGGCTAATGTCACGAATAAACTAGAGCTTCCTGTGGAGCGCCCGACAATCGCGGTGGGTAATGTTAGTAGCGGGATAGAAATGCCTATGCATCGTCTTGTTTTAATTACGGAAAACGAACTATTCAAAAAGAGAAGTAAACGGACACGTAAAAAACAAAAGATTTCAAATGCAGAACGTATAAAAAACTACCAGGAATTGAAAATTGGTGATTATGTTGTCCATGCTAACCATGGTATTGGTCGGTATGTAGGTATTGAAACATTAGAGGTAAATGATAAACATAAAGATTACTTGCTGTTAAAGTACTCGGGAGATGACAAATTATTCGTCCCGATTGAACAAATTGACCTTGTTCAAAAGTTTGTTGGTTCAGAAGGAAAAGAACCAAAGCTTTATAAATTAGGTGGTAGTGAGTGGGCGAAGGTTAAACGAAAAGTACAATCCTCCGTGGAAGACATTGCAGATGATCTTATTAAGTTATATGCAGAAAGAGAAGCTAGGAAAGGATTTGCTTTTTCGGAAGATACAGACTTACAACGAGAATTTGATACATCCTTTCCATACCAGGAAACCGAAGATCAATTGCGATGTATTGCGGAAATTAAAGAAGATATGGAAAAGGAACGGCCGATGGATCGTTTATTATGTGGTGATGTAGGATACGGAAAAACAGAAGTTGCCATTCGTGCAGCGTTTAAAGCTGTTGCTGATGGAAAACAGGTTGCCATTCTCGTACCGACTACAATACTAGCGCAGCAACATTATGAAACGATTCGTGAACGTTTTCAAGATCATGCGATAAATATTGGTATTTTAAGTAGATTTCGTACAGCAAAACAGCAAAAGGAAACCATACAAGGATTAAGAAGAGGTCTTATTGATGTGGTCGTTGGTACACATCGTTTATTGTCCAAAGATATTGAGTATCATGATTTGGGATTATTAATAGTAGATGAGGAACAACGATTTGGTGTAAAACATAAAGAGAAAATTAAACAATTGAAAACAAATATTGATGTACTAACATTAACTGCAACACCAATCCCTCGTACATTACATATGTCTATGTTAGGAGTTCGAGATTTATCGGTAATAGAAACACCGCCCGAAAATCGATTTCCTATTCAAACATATGTAGCAGAGTACAATCCGATTTTAATTCGGGAGTCCATCGAGAGGGAAATGGCTCGTGGAGGGCAAGTATTCTTCTTATACAACCGGGTTGAAAGTATTGATAAAATGGCTCGGGACATTGGTATGCTTGTAGAAGATGCAAGAATTGCTGTAGCACATGGACAAATGAATGAAACAGAATTGGAAAATGTTATGTTTGGGTTTCTTGAAGGAGAGTTTGATGTCTTAGTTAGTACAACCATAATTGAGACGGGTGTAGACATTCCCAATGTAAATACGTTAATTGTGTATGATGCAGACCGAATGGGTCTTAGTCAGCTTTATCAATTAAGAGGTAGGGTTGGACGTTCTAATCGTGTTGCCTATGCCTACTTTACGTATCAAAAAGACAAAGTATTAACAGAAGTCGCAGAAAAACGTTTGCAAGCTATCAAGGAGTTTACCGAATTGGGGTCTGGTTTTAAAATAGCCATGCGAGATCTGTCCATACGTGGGGCAGGAAATCTTTTAGGTGCTCAACAACATGGGTTTATTGATTCGGTTGGATTTGATATGTATAATCAAATGCTAAAAGATGCTATTGATGCTAGAAAAGCTGGTAAAGATATGGAAGAGATTAAACCATTTGAACCAGAGCTAGCACTCGCTATTGATGCGTATATTCCAGATACGTATATTAACGACGAAAAGCAAAAAATTGACATGTATAAGCAATTTCAAACCATTTCATCAGAGGAAGATATAAACGATTTAAAAGACGAGTTAATGGATCGATTTGGTGATTACCCTGTAGAAGTAGAAAATTTATTTATTGTTTCTAATTTAAAGCGCTTAGCAAAAAAAGAAGAAGTAGAAACAATTTCCGAAAGTAACCGAAAAATCGAATTGCTATTGACCGAAAATCGTAGTCAGCTTATTGATGGTGCGAAACTATTTGAACTTGCAAATGAGTTCGGAAGAGGCATTCAGCTAGGAACAGAGAATAAAAAACTAAAGGTTATTTATAAGCCATCTAGAGATACCGTGCATCAACAATATGACATTCTTGGAAATTTTATAGATAAACTGGCAAAAGTTAATCGATAAAAACAGAAATTGGCATTTCATGTATACTTCTTTCAAAGATGATCCATACTAAGCAAACACAACTGGTGTTATTTTCCCATTCAGAGAGGAATAGGAAAGACTTGTTGTATCCATTTAGTTCTTAGTTTTTGATATAAACATCAAAAACATACGCTCTCACCATTAGTGCAATAATAGGCTTAAGTTAAGGTGCGCCTAAAAAAATCATCATAGAAAGCGAGGCTTCATAACCTAATGAAGGCAACTGGAATTGTAAGACGGATTGATGATTTAGGTAGAGTAGTCATCCCGAAAGAAATTAGAAGAACGTTACGTATACGTGAAGGAGATCCATTAGAGATTTTTATTGATCGTGAAGGTGAGGTTATTCTAAAAAAATACTCCCCAATTAATGAACTAGGAAATTTTGCAACAGAATATGCTCAAGCGCTTTTTGATTCGCTACACCATCCCGTATTAATCTGTGATCGAGACGAAATAATTGCTGTAGCGGGTGAATCGAAAAAAGATTATTTAAACCAAAACATAGGACAACATTTAGAAAAAGCGATTGAAAACCGTTCTGTAATAACAGAAACTGAACCAAAAACTGTAGAAGTACTTCAAGGAAAAGAAGAAGAACTAAACGCATACTGTCTTAGCCCTATAATAGCAAATGGTGATCCAATTGGTTGTGTGATGTTATTTTCTAGAGAAGGAAAGCTTAGTGAAGTAGAGCAAAAATCAATAGAAACTGCAGCAAGTTTTCTTGCAAAACAAATGGAATAAAGAGAACTGATGGGTGAAAATTAGTACTATCTACTGATTTTTACCCTTTTTTAGTATGTAATTTAAGGATGCAAATCTCTTAGGTTGTTTAGGCATCAAGCTTAACTATGCTATAATATGACATTATAAGTCCATGAACACATCATGTAGATGGGCTGCAAAAGGGCGTAACTATTATGGCATCAAACAAAATAGTAAAAGGGGCACTACTACTTACTCTAGCAGGATTAATTAGTAAAATTCTTAGTGCCGGTTATCGGATTCCGTTACAAAATTTAACCGGAGATATAGGATTTTATGTTTACCAACAGGTATATCCAATTTTAGGGATTGCATTTGTGTTAGCATTATATGGTTTTCCCTCTGCCGTATCCAAAATAGCTGTAGAGTTAAAATCAGAAGGTAAATTACTTTCCTTTACTCGGTTTTATGTACCAGTATATTTAATTCTTCTCGGAATAAATATGGCATTATTTTTATTTATCAGTTTAAATGCAGATGCATTAGCACGGTGGGTAGGGGATGAAAATTTAAACCATACATATAACCTTGCCGCTTTCGTATTTCTATTCATACCACTATCCGCATTACTTCGTGGAGCTTTTCAATCTGGATTTCACATGAAGCCGACAGCATATTCTCAAATAGGGGAACAATTATTTCGGGTGGCCTTCATCATATTGGTGGCATATTTTGTTGCTTACCATGGAGGAGAATTATACGATATTGGACTAGCAGGTGGGATAGCTTCTATCATCGGTATGATTACAGCAATCATTATTTTAGGATTATTTTTTATAAAATATAAACCGATGCAAAAAGATACCTATGCTATTCCATGGAACTATTACTTACGAACGATCTTAATCTTTGGTATTGTTGCTTCGCTTAATCACATGATTTTACTCGTTATCCAATTTGCGGATACATTTACTTTGGTTCCTAGTCTAATGGAGTACGGGCTATTCCAACTAGAGGCAATGGAAGCGAAGGGGGTATATGACCGTGGTCTACCGTTAATTCAACTTGGTGCTGTTCTTGGATCTTCTTTTGCTTTAGCACTAATTCCTGCTATATCAAAGCGAAATATAGAATCGGATACCAAGACATTCTATAAACATATAGAGAGCTCGTTAACTTTTAGCTTTTATATTGCAGCTGGGGCAACGATTGGATTGATCGTTATATTCCCAGAAGCGAACATGCTGTTATTCCAAAATGATAAAGGAACCAATGCATTAAGAATATTAGTGGTAGCTATATTATTAAGTTCTTTAGCGATTACCGCATTATCTATTTTACAAGGTATCGGTTATATGAAGAGGACAGCAGGATTTATATTCGGAGCATTTTTTATGAAATGGGTCTTGAATCAAATTCTTGTACCATTTTTTGGGATTAATGGAAGTGCACTTGCGACGGTATTAAGCTTAGGGGCATTATGTGTGATTTCGTTATTTGAGTTAAAACGAAAGCTGCCGGGTCTATTGTTATTCACAAAAATTCGATGGGGAACATTCTTAACGGCTAGCTGTGTGATGGTTTTGTTTTTAGTAGTAATGGATATGGTAGTGGTACATAGTGAATTTCATTCTAGAACCGCATTACTTATCTATGTCCTTACTATCATTTGTATTGGAGCGGCGTTATATATAATCATCCTGCTACGTGGCAGAGCGTTTACAGAAGAAGAATTATCCATGTTACCATTTGCAGATAAATTAATTCGTTTACATAGGAGGAACTAGCGTGAACATAGATATTATCGGCCTAGGAGCAGGCGATATCGATCAATTGCCTTTAGGTGTATATAAAAAATTAATCAATACAGAAAATCCTATTTTTGTACGAACACTGGATCATCCTGTCATACAATCACTACAGCGAGAGGGTATGAAATTTGAATCCTTCGACACAATTTATGAACAACAAGACCAATTTGAATCAGTCTATCAACAAATTGTCGAATTATTAATTCAGCATGCAAAAAGAAATACAGATATCATTTATGCAGTTCCTGGACATCCTATGCTAGCAGAAAAGACTGTTCAGCTTTTAATAGAGCAATCGGAGGTGAAGACGACTGTCCTTGGAGGACAGAGCTATTTAGATGACCTGTTCATTGCATTACAAATTGATCCAATAGAAGGATTTCAATTTGTGGACGGTACATCTTTTAGACGGAGTGAACTAACTTACAGACAGCATATCGTATTCTGTCAAGTATATGATCGATTTATTGCTTCTGAAGTCAAATTAGCGCTACTAGAGGATCTGCCAGCAGATTATGATGTTACAATTATTGAAGCGGCAGGTAGTACTAAGCAAGTAATGAAAAAGGTACCGTTAGAGGAATTGGATCATTCCATGGAAGTAAGTAATTTGACCAGTGTGTATGTTCCACCTGTTCCTGAACATTTGTTAAATCATACCTTTAATCGCCTAAGGGAAGTGATCGCCGTACTTAGAGGACCAAATGGTTGTCCATGGGATCAGAAGCAAACCCATGAATCACTTCGGGAATATGCCATTGAAGAGGTTTATGAATTGATTGAGGCTATCGACGATCAAGACGACGAAGGAATTGTAGAAGAATTAGGTGATAATTTACTACAAGTGATGCTCCATAGCCAGATTGGAGAGGATGACGGTTATTTTACAATAGATGATGTCATTCGTTCGATTACCGATAAGATGATCTATCGTCACCCCCATGTTTTTAGTACGACAAAAGTAGACTCTGTGGATGATGTATATAAAAACTGGGATGCTTTGAAAAAAGAGGAAAAGGGAGAACAGCGTCCATCCATATTAGATGGAGTACCAAAGCAGTTACCTTCCTTAGTTAAAGCATTTAAATTACAAAAGAAAGCAGCAAAAGTAGGATTTGATTGGGATGATGTAAATGATATTTGGAAAAAGCTAGAGGAAGAAATAGAAGAAGTAAAAGTTGCTATAGAAGAAGGAAATGAAAAAGAAATAGAGAAGGAACTAGGGGATGTTCTATTTGTCTTAGCAAATATTTCACGCTATTATAAAATAAATCCTGAAGTTGCTTTAAATCTTACCAATCAAAAATTCATTTCTCGCTTTTCCTATATTGAGAGACAAATACAAGAACAGGGAAAAGATATGCAAAAAACAGACTTAGAAGAAATGGATTATTATTGGAATCAAGCGAAGAAGAGAGAGTGAGAAAATGCGTTTAGATAAATTTTTAAAAATTTCCCGTTTGATTAAACGTCGTACCTTAGCAAAAGAGGTAGCAGATCAGGGAAGAATAACGATTAATGGTAATCAAGCTAAAGCTTCAACTAATGTAGCCGTTGGTGACGAGCTAATCATTAAGTTTGGTCAGAAACTAGTAACTATTGAAGTAGTCACGTTGAAAGAAACGGTGAGAAAAGATGAGGCAGAAATGTTGTATAACATAATAAAAGAAGAAAAAATTAATGCTTAAAGTTCTATACTTGTCCCTCCTATCATAAGGTATTAATGATAAGGGAGGAATCGTATATGAACTATTATTATGATAAAGAAAATAGCACTAGAAATGTTCAGCAGCAAGACCATCAATTAAAGATTAATAATCGTAAATTGTTAGAAATCACTGGTGTCAAAGAAGTTGATAGTTTTGATAATGAAGAATTTCTATTAGAGACAGTGATGGGCTATTTAATTGTTCGTGGCCAAAATTTACAATTAAAAAATTTAGACGTAAGTGAAGGTGTTGTATCGATTAAAGGTAAAATATATGAGCTTTCCTATGTAGATGAAAACCATCAGGAGAAAGCTAAAGGGTTCTTTAGCAAGCTATTTAAATGACATTAAGCGTACAATTCTTGACGATGATCGCGATGGTGTCTGGTGGATTTTATTTAGGAATAGCACAGGAAACTTTTCGCCGATTTGCGAGACATTGGAAAGATCATATAATCTTAGTCTATTTTATGGAAATTAGTTTTTGGCTATCACAAACATTTATTTTGTATTTTATTTTGTTTCGAGTAAACGCCGGTGAGTTAAGGGTATATGTGTTTGTAGCTTGCTTACTTGGTTTTGCTATTTACCAAGTAGTGGCTGCAAACATGTATAAGCGAATACTTGAACGGTTAATTGCCATTATTACAGACATCTATCGATTTATGGTAAAAGTAGTTACTGTTTTGATTATTAAACCAATCCGACTTCTCATCCAAGGCCTCATTGTATGTATAATTTTTCTGTTAAACACTTTATGGGTTATTTGTAAATACATTTTGATTATCCTCATCACCCCATTTAAATGGGTCTTAAACGTGATATACCGTCTTCTTCCTAAAAAAATCCATTTATTTTTTCACAATCTAGCAGGATTTTATAGTAAAATAAAGAATATATGTAGGAAGTGGATAAAGTATATCACGTTTAAGAGGAGGTAATGCTATGCCTGAGAAGAAAAAATCAGTAGCAAGATTAGATTCGAATTATATGCAGAAGTACGATGCATACATAGAGAGACAAAAACGAAAGAAACAACGCCTAGTTCGTCGTCTTGTTCTTTTTTCAGTCATAGTAGCACTTGCTATTGGTACGATGGTAACATACCATTACAAACAACGTTCGTTACATGCAGAAAAATTAGAAGAATATAAAGCGTTAGAAGAGCAGCTTGCCAAATTAAAAGAAAATGAAGAAGAATATAAAGAAGAAATTCAGTTATTAAATGATGAAGAATATATATTGGATATTGCACGTACAAACTACTTCTTATCCAAAAAGGGAGAACTAATTTTTAAAATTCCTGAAGAAGACCCGTCATATTGACACACTTTTACAAGCTTAGCTATAATATATAAGTAAGTATATTTTTAAATCTTAAGGAGGAGCATTTTTTTTATGTCAATCGAAGTAGGCAGCAAGCTGCAGGGAAAGGTAACAGGTATCACTAATTTTGGTGCTTTTGTTGAACTTGGAGAAGGAACTACTGGCCTTGTCCATATTAGTGAGGTTGCCGACAACTATGTCAAAGACATTAATGAACATTTATCTGTTGGAGATGAAGTGAAGGTAAAGGTTATTAATGTTGAAAAGGATGGAAAGATTGGTTTATCTATTAAGAAAGCAAAAGATAAACCAGTACGCCAAAGGAACACAAGAGAACGTACAGAATCATTTGAAGCGAAAATGAATCGTTTTCTTAAAGATTCTGAAGACCGTTTGGCCTCTTTAAAGAAGCACACGGAATCCAGACGCGGGGGTCGAGGTGCTAAAAGAGGATAGCAGTTGCTGTCTATAGAGAATGCTCTATAACTTTTAATCATAATAATATTGTCAATGACGGAACATCGGTTGCTGTCCGATGTAGAAAAAAATAAGCGCAGCGTTTCGATATCTTGAGGAAACAAATGAACGAAGCAGCCCTGTGATCGGACATTGGTTCCCGTTATCAATGTGGTAGAAACAGATTTAATGTCCGTAAACTTCAACAAACGCATGGATTTTATTTTATCCATGCGTTTTTGCGTGTGCAATATAATATAGAGACTATTCAAAAAAACCTGTACTGTAATCAGTACAGGTTTTTTTATATGAATAGCGGCGGAGGGGATCGAACCCCCGACCTCACGGGTATGAACCGTACGCTCTCGCCAGCTGAGCTACACCGCCGTATAAAGCCAACAAAAAATATATTACATGAGGATTCGAATTGTGTCAATAGATTTTTTTGTTTCGACATCATTTAAAAGAGCTAATAGAAGGGAAGATAAGGGGTTTAGACAGCAGGGATACAATTTATTCCATAATTTAATAAATATAAACCACTGTTCAATTGGGCATTTGGGCATAATTTTAGCTTTTATTTTGTAAGTACTCCTAGAATCAAGTCGAACGATTTTTTTGATTTGCTCTCTTGTTTTGACAAATTCAGAAAGCTTTTTATGGTTTAATATGCTTCTAAGAGGGAGTGGTTTAAATATGATGGAATCAATTCCAAGTATGGAAACGAAAGCCTTAGATGTAGAACAAACCAGCCTGGAGAAATTTCGGAGAGGTATTTATACACGCTTTAAAAGCCTATTACTTGAACGCGGATGGCTATTTGTAATTGTTGGGTTTTTGCTTGGACGAGCTGTTATTTTATCCGTAGTATCCCCGTTTGCAGTTGCCTTTTTAGCAACCCTTTGGTTTGTGCAAAAAAGTCATGCGCCCAAAGCAATGCTAGCCATGCTTATAGGAGCTCTTACATTTTCTATGCAGCATAGTATTTTTATTGGAATTGCCATGTTTTTATTTATATTATTGGCAGGGATCTTTAAAAATACCAATCATCAGCAAATAAAAGTACCACTATTTGTATTTGCTGCAACTGTTTCACCAAGATTATTTTTATTTTCACTTTCTGGACAACTATCATCCTATGATTGGATGATGTTACTTGTTGAAGGAGTGTTAGGGACGATCTTAGTATTAATCTTTATGCAAAGTGTCCCCTTATTATCACCAAAAAGATACAAACCATCGTTAAAAAACGAAGAGATTGTTTGTATGATTATCTTAATAGCCTCTATTTTAACTGGAATGGTAGGCTGGGAAATGTATGGCGCATCCATGGAGCAAGTATTTTCCCGGTATTTTGTATTAATCCTAGCGTATGTTGGTGGTGCGGCAATCGGTTCTACAGTCGGTGTTGTTGCAGGGTTAATATTATCCCTAGCAAGTGTAGCGAATTTATATCAGATGAGCCTATTGGCATTCTCTGGGTTACTTGGAGGCTTACTAAAAGAAGGAAAAAAATTAGGAGTAGCAACAGGGCTGTTAGTTGGAACCTTTTTAGTTGGGATTTATGGAGATTCGGGAGCTATAGTTCCTTCATTTATTGAATCATTGACAGCTATTTTTCTTTTTTTCATTACACCTGCAAGCTGGTTTAATAAAATTTCTAGATATATTCCTGGAACCGAAGAGCATACGAACGAACAAGAGCAATATTTACAAAAAGTTAGAAATGTAACTGCTAAACGCGTGGAACAGTTTTCTGATGTATTTGCTGCTTTATCGAAGAGCTTTATAAATGCGGAAAACTATTCTCAAGATGAAGAAGAATCTCAGCGAGAGACAGACTATTTCTTGAGTCAGGTAACGGAGAAGACGTGCCAAACTTGTTTTATGAAAGAAAGGTGTTGGCAACAGCAATTTGATACGACCTATTCTTTAATGGAAGAAATGAAAGATGATTATATGGAAGGAAAAGAGCCTGCTAGGAAATTAATTCGAGATTTTGAAAATCACTGTATCAAATCGAAAAGAGTAATGGATACGATGAAAGAGGAAATGTCATATTTTGATGCAAACAGAAAACTAAAAAAACAAGTACTAGAGAGCAAACGCCTTGTTGCAGAACAATTGCAAGGTGTATCTGATGTCATGGAAGATTTCGCAAAAGAAATATTAAAAGAACGGGAACATCATGAAAAACAGGAGATGCAAATTATTCATGCATTAAAGTCAATGGGAATGGAATTAGAAAAACTTGATGTCTATCAACTAGAAAAAGGAAATGTTGATATAGAAATGGCGGTATCCTTTTACGACTATCGTGGTGAAGGGGAAAAATTAATCGCCCCAGTTTTATCAGATATTTTAAATGAGAATATTATTTTAAAACATGAGGAAATATCACCTTTTCCTAATGGTTATTCATTCCTGCAATTTGGTTCGGCGAAAGAATATGCAGTTGAAACAGGGGTTGCACATGCAGCCAAAGGAGGCGGCATTGTTTCCGGTGATAGTTATACAATGATAGAGCTCGGAGCAGGTAAATACGCTATGGCGATAAGTGATGGAATGGGAAATGGTGCTAGAGCAAATGAGGAGAGTGGAGAAACATTACGATTACTCCAGCAGATTTTACAAACGGGCATACCTGAAAAAGTAGCTATAAAATCTATTAATTCTATTTTAGCACTTCGAACGACGGATGAAATGTTTGCTACCTTAGATCTCGCGGTCATTAATTTACACAATGCATTTGTGCGCTTCTTAAAAATAGGGTCGACACCAAGCTTTGTAAAACGAGGTGACCAAATGCTGAAAATCGAAGCTAGTAATTTACCAATGGGAATTATTCAAGAATTTGATGTAGATATTGTCAGCGAACAATTATTGTCAGAGGACCTATTAATCATGATGAGCGATGGTATATTTGATGGTCCAAAACATGTGGAAAACACGGATATTTGGGTAAAGCGAAAAATTCGAGACATGGAAACAGATGACCCACAAGAAATTGCTGATTTGTTACTAGAAGAGGTTGTTCGTACTAGATCGGGTGCGATAGAAGATGATATGACAGTACTTGTGGCAAAAGTGAAAAAGAATACACCGGAATGGGCATCTGTTCCATTATACAAAGATAAAGCCCAGTAACTTTGAAACTACCTCTCTATGAGTAAGAAAATCTTGGAGAGGTAGTTTTTATATCTGGCTTTAGTGTTCTGCTTTTCCATGTATAATTCCTCTATCTTTTGGCGATGATGGTAGTGGAAAAAGTTGGAGGTGTTAGCGTTGAAAAAGGGGACTTTGAAACAAATTCTATTAATCACAGATGGCTGCTCCAATAAAGGAGAAGATCCAGCAGCAACAGCAGCCCTTGCCCATCAGCAAGGAATTACCGTTAATGTCATCGGGATTTTAGAAGATGACCAAACAGAAGATCCTGAAGGTTTGCAGGAAGTAGAGGAAATTGCTTTATCTGGTGGAGGTGTCAGCCAGCTCGTTTATAAACAAGCTTTATCTCAAACCGTACAAATGGTAACCAAGCAGGCGATGACACAAACGTTACAGGGGTTTGTAAATACGGAACTAAAGCAAATACTCGGTTCCGAGCAATCAATGGAAGATTTAGAACCGGAAAAACGTGGAGAGATAATGGAAGTTGTAGAAGATTTAGGAGAAACATGTGACTTAGAAGTACTCGTATTAATTGATACAAGTGCAAGCATGCATGACAAGCTTCCTACTGTAAAGGAAGCATTAATTGATCTTTCGATTAGCTTAAATGCTAGAATCGGTCGTAATCGTTTCTGTATTTTTAGTTTCCCAGGCAAACGAAAGGATATTGAAAAAGTATTTGATTGGTCACCGAAGCTGGATGCTGTATCTACAGTATTTCCTAAGCTAACAAGTGGTGGGATAACACCAACAGGACCTGCAATACGCGAAGCAATGTACCAGTTTGGTAAGAAAAGCTTACTAAGGAGCTTTAGAAAGAATGATGAACAAGACATCGAAAACGCTTGATTTTGAATTAAGGCCTGGTATGAAAGTGACCGGTAAATGGCATAAAAAAACCTATTTGATTAAACGAAAACTTGGTAATGGAGCGATCGGATCCGTATATTTATGTGAAGTAAATGGCAAACAAGCTGCACTAAAAATCAGTGATAAAAGTTCATCAATGACGATGGAAGTTAATGTTCTAAAGTCGCTTGAAAAGGCCCAAGGAAATCGTCTTGGGCCTTATTTATTGGATGTGGATGATTGGGTGACAGCGCAAGGTAGTAAGTATTCATTCTATGTCATGGAATATGTTCGAGGTGTTCCCATGGCTGAATTTATTAAGAGCTATGGTAGTGAATGGATTGGTGCATTTATGCTGCAGCTACTAGAAGACCTTGAACGTTTACATCAATCAGGCTGGGTATTTGGGGATCTAAAAACCGAGAACCTTTTAGTTGCATCTTCCCCACCAAAAGTGCGCTGGATTGATGTAGGTGGTACCACTCAAATTGGTCGAGCAATTAAAGAATATACGGAGTTTTATGATCGGGGCTATTGGGAATTAGGATCAAGGCGTGCGGAACCAAGCTATGATTTATTTGCTTTTGTGATGGTATTTTTAAGTGTTTATTATCCAAAACGATTTCCAAAAGGATCCAATCCACAAGCAACTATTTTTAAAAAGATTAATGATGTGAAAGAACTGAAGGTATATAGTTCTTCATTGAAAAAAGCAATATTAGGTAAATATCGTAGTAGTGCTGAAATGAAACAGGAAATTACAACAATTTTATTTCATGTTCAGAAACGATCGCGAGCAAAGCAACAAAAAACTACCGATAAACTACCATTTGTAGTAGAGTCAGTAGGAATTATAATCATCGCAATTGGGTATTACCTTTCTTCTATGATTATTCCATAATATGATACTATATAAGTACGTGTTCAATTGAAGGATGAAAAGGACCTATAAATTCGATATGTCATTTTTACCGGGCTTTTTGAACAACATCTATAAGAGTAATCTAATGGTGATGGAGAGAAGGTTTGACATGAAGGATGAAGTATCGGCTTTTATAAAGCGACATGCTTTACTTAAAAAGCATACAACTGTATTAGTAGGTGTATCAGGTGGTCCTGACTCGATGGCGCTGCTACATTATTTGTATTCCATTCAATCGGAATGGGACTTACATCTTATAGCACTTTCCGTGGATCACCAGCTTCGAGGAGAAGAAAGCAAAGAAGACGTACAATATGTTGCAGAGGTATGTCAACAATGGAATATTGAACATGTTAGTACCTCTGTTGATGTACCAACATATAAAAAAGAGAAACAAATTGGTACACAATTGGCTGCACGTATACGACGATATGCTTTTTTTGAAGAACAAATGGAACAACATCATGCTGATTACTTGGCTCTTGGTCACCATGGGGATGATCAAGTAGAAACAATGTTAATGCGTTTTGCACGTTCTGCTAACTCAAGCAGTTTCAAAGGGATCCCATTGAAACGAGAATTTGGTTCAGGAGAGCTAATTCGACCATTATTAGGTACGACTAAAGATGCTATCCAACGTTATTGTAAGGAGAACCACATTATTCCGAGACTAGATCCTTCCAATGAGGAAACAGATTATACAAGAAATTATTATAGAAAATTTGTACTTCCAATACTAAAAGAAAAAAATAATAATATACATACAACAATACAGCATTTAAGTGAAACATTAGATGAAGATGAAAATTATTTAACAAACCAAGCAAAAAAAGTGTTTGAAAGGGTTGTTCATTTTTTAGAAGGCAATAAAGGGGCTACTCTTGAAATAGAAGCATTTAAATCGCAACCAACTGCTTTACAAAGGCGAATCTATCATCTAATATTAAATTATCTATATGATGAATTGCCAGATAATTTATCATACGTCCATGAGGAACAATTTTTTGCATTAATAAAAAAAGATCAAGGCAATGTCCAAATTGATTTTCCACGACAATTATATGTAGAAAAGTCGTATCACACATTACGTTTTAGCTTCGAAAAATCCAATCCCCAAGATCTTTCGTTTCATCACTTACTGGATATTCCAGGGGAAGTTATTTTACCGAATGGTTCACGTATTTCTGCTACATATATTGAAAATTTAGAGGTTACTAGTATAGACGTGAATACATATGTTTGTTCTGCAGAAAAAGTTGTTTTACCATTACATATTAGAACGCGAAAGAATGGCGATCGAATGAAATGGAAAGGGTTAATGGGGAGTAAAAAAATCAAGGATATTTTTATCGATGCTAAAATCCCTTTGAAGAATCGGGATAATTGGCCAATTATAACCGATAATAACGGGGAAATATTATGGCTTGTTGGTTTAAAAAAAGGACACCCTAAAATATGCAAAGAAAATACTTCATTCATTCAACTACACTATCAAAGGTAAAACAATAGGAGGGTCACCGTGCATAACGATATTGAAAAAATACTTATTACGGAAGAAGAAATTACTGCAAAGTGTAAAGAACTAGGTAGACAGCTAACAGAAGAGTATGATGGTAAGTTTCCGTTAGCAATTGGGGTCCTAAAGGGTGCAATGCCTTTTATGTCAGATATTTTGCGACATGTAGAGACATATATTGAAATGGATTTCATGGATGTATCTAGCTATGGTGGACAAATGCGTTCATCGGGGGAAGTTAAAATTGTTAAAGATCTTAACACACAAGTAGAAGGACGCGATCTATTAATTATTGAAGATATTATTGACAGTGGCTTAACATTAAGCTATTTAGTGGATTTGTTTAAATATCGTAAAGCCAAGTCAATTAAAATTGTCACGTTATTGGACAAACCATCTGGAAGAACAGCCAAAATTAAAGCGGATATTGCTGGGTTTGAAGTACCAAATGAATTCGTAGTAGGTTATGGATTAGATTATGAGGAAAAATATCGTAATCTTCCTTATATAGGGGTATTAAAACCGAAAATATATGGTGGAGAAGAAGCATAATACAAATTTTAGTTATGAATAAAAAACTATGAAAAATAATAGTGCTAAGCAGGGAGCAATTAGTTGTAAAATAACTTTTTCCTATGGTACTATTGTTTATAGTTTTTCCCGCTTGGGAGGAGGTAGGCAATGAACCGAATATTTCGGAATGCGTTCTTTTATTTACTCTTATTCCTAGTTATTATCGGAGTTTTAGGAGTACTTAATGGACAAAATGATCAAGCAGAAGAATTTAACGTGAAAGAGTTTACAGATGCATTAAGTAATGGCCAAATCGAAGAATTAACGATGCAGCCAGTTAATGGAATAATGCGCTTTACTGGAACACTAGCAGATGATCAATCTTTTATTGCACAAGTTCCAGATAACACTGATATTATAGCAAACATAACCCAGCAAGCAGCTGAACAGAGTGTATTATTTGTCGAAGAGGAAGAAACCCCAAGTATTTGGGTAACGCTTTTTACAACGTTGATTCCATTTTTAATTATTGGATTATTATTCTTCTTCCTACTTAGCCAAGCTCAAGGTGGCGGCGGTGGTCGCGTTATGAACTTTGGTAAGAGTAAGGCGAAGATGTATAGTGAGGAAAAGAAAAAAGTACGATTTACAGATGTAGCCGGTGCGGATGAAGAGAAACAAGAGCTTGTAGAAGTTGTTGAATTCTTAAAAGACCCGCGCAAATTCGCGGCAATTGGAGCACGTATACCTAAAGGTGTTCTCTTAGTGGGACCTCCTGGTACGGGTAAAACATTGCTTGCACGTGCGGTTGCAGGTGAAGCAGGTACGCCATTCTTCTCTATAAGTGGTTCTGACTTTGTTGAGATGTTTGTCGGTGTCGGTGCTTCCCGTGTTCGTGATTTATTTGAAAATGCGAAGAAAAATGCACCATGTATTATTTTTATTGATGAGATAGATGCGGTTGGTCGTCAACGTGGTGCTGGTCTTGGTGGAGGCCATGATGAACGTGAACAGACATTAAACCAATTGTTAGTTGAAATGGACGGATTTGGAGCAAATGAAGGTATCATTATCATTGCTGCAACAAACCGCCCAGATATACTGGACCCAGCATTATTACGTCCGGGACGTTTTGATCGTCAAATTACTGTTGATCGCCCAGATGTAAAAGGTCGTCAAGCAGTATTGAAAGTACATGCGAAAAATAAACCATTCGATGATTCAGTTGATTTGAAAACTATCGCAATGCGTACACCAGGATTTTCTGGTGCTGATTTAGAAAACTTATTAAATGAAGCAGCACTCGTAGCAGCGCGGAATGATAAAAAAGCAGTTGATATGACTGATGTAGATGAAGCGATCGACCGTGTCATTGCAGGACCTGCTAAGAAAACGAGAGTTATTTCTGAAAAAGAAAGAAATATCGTTGCATACCACGAGAGTGGGCATACGGTAATTGGTATGGTTTTAGATGAAGCGGATGTCGTTCATAAAGTTACGATCGTGCCTCGTGGTCAAGCAGGTGGATATGCGGTAATGCTTCCAAAAGAAGATCGTTACTTTATGACAAAACCGGAGCTATTTGATAAGATTACTGGATTATTAGGTGGACGTGTCGCAGAGGAAATTATCTTTGGTGAAGTAAGTACTGGAGCTTCAAATGACTTCCAACGTGCTACTGGCATTGCTCGTAAAATGATTACCGAATATGGAATGAGCGATAAAATTGGGCCATTGCAATTCACGAGTGGTGGCGGAGAAGTCTTCCTAGGTAGAGATATCCAAAACGAACAAAACTATAGTGATGCGATAGCTCATGATATTGACCAAGAAATGCAAAACTTTATCAATCACTGTTACGATCGTGCCAAAACGATCCTTACAGAGAATAAAGATAAACTTGAATTAATCGCAAAAACCTTACTAGAGGTTGAAACATTAGATGCAAAACAAATTAAGTCATTGTTTGAAGACGGTGTTCTTCCAGAACCAGTAGTTGATGATGAAGAAAAGGAAGACTCAGAAAACAAAGATGTAAAAGTAAATATTTCGAAGCATGATGAAGATGAGAAATTAGGACCATCTTTTGAAGAAGCAAAAGAAAAAGCAGAGAATAAGTTCAATGAAGATGCTTCCGAAGATGATTCGAAAAAAGAATAAAGCTTATGTGATTGAGCAGCCTCTATAAGAAGAGGCTGCTTTTTATCATTGGTAGCTTTAGTTATTTCCATAACGTTTTTGATTTTGGTATATTTAAGAGGTGTACAATTAATAATTAGTAGGAAGGTTTGGTACAAGATGCTTTTGGTACTGGATGTTGGGAATACGAATACGGTTTTAGGAGTATTTAAAGAAGATACATTAATACATCATTGGCGAATCAAAACAGACCGATATAAAACGGAAGATGAATTTGGGATATTAATTAAATCATTATTTGAACATAAACAAGTACAATTAACGGATATCCATGGCATAATTATTTCTTCTGTAGTTCCACCGATTATGTTTGCTTTAGAAAAAATGTGTAAAGATTATTTCAATATAGAAGCGCTTATTGTAGGGAAAGAAACGGTTCAGTCTACATTGAAAATGTGTTATCCTAATCCGAAAGAAATAGGGGCGGATCGAATAGTAAATGCTGTAGGTGCAATAAGAGAACATGGATCACCACTTGTTATTATTGATTTTGGAACGGCAACAACTTACTGTTACATTAATGAAAACGCAGAATATTGTGGAGGAATTATTTCCCCGGGCATAAATATTTCGATGGAAGCATTGTACCAAAAAGCATCAAAACTACCTAAAATAGAAATTGAGGCACCAACTAATATCGTGGGTAAATCAACTGTAGAAGCGATGCAATCAGGTGTTTTCTATGGATATGTTGGTCAAGTAGATGGGATTGTCGAAAGAATAAAACAATCTGTCGACCAAAATCCAATAGTAATTGCAACCGGAGGACTTGCACCTTTAATAGCAGAATCAAGTGATACCATTGATATCGTTGATCCGTATTTAACATTGAAGGGCTTAAATGTCATTTATCGAAATAATATGCTAAAAAAATAAAAGGAGTACGAACATCATGAATGATTATTTAATTAAGGCAACCACATATAACGGTATGGTCCGTGCCTATGCAGTAAGATCGACGAATACTGTGGAAGAGGCAAGAAGGCGTCAAGATACATGGGCAACAGCAACAGCTGCATTAGGTCGTACCATCACAATAACTGTTATGATGGGCGCATTGTTGAAAGGGGATGATTCTCTTACAACGAAAGTCGAAGGTGGCGGACCGATTGGTGCGATTGTTGCCGATGCAAATGCGAAAGGTGAGGTTAGAGGGTATGTAACAAATCCTCATGTTGATTTTGAGTTGAATGCGAAAGGGAAGTTAGATGTCGCACGTGCGGTTGGTGCTGCGGGGAGTTTGAGTGTCGTAAAAGATTTGGGATTGAAAGATTATTTTACAGGGCAGGTTCCCATTGTATCAGGAGAGATTAGTGAGGATTTCACGTACTACTTTGCTAATTCAGAACAAGTTCCTTCTGCTGTTGGTGCTGGTGTTTTGGTAAATCCAGACCTTTCCGTTTTAGCTTCAGGTGGTTTTATTGTCCAAGTTATGCCGGGAGCAGATGAAGAAGTAATTTCTAAATTAGAAGAACGAATTCATGCATTTCCACCTATATCGTCACTCGTAAAGGAAGGTAAAACTCCAGAAGAGATATTAGAGCGATTATTTGGTGATGAAAAGCTGACAATTCATGAGCAAATGCCGATAGAATTTCGTTGTAAATGTTCTAGAGAAAGGCTTGAGCAAGCAATTATGGGTCTAGGAAATGAAGAAATACAAAAAATGATTGAAGAGGATCATGGCGCAGAGGCAAGTTGTCATTTTTGTAATGAAAAGTATTATTTCACAGAGAATGAATTGGAAGCCCTAAAACGATAATGGAATAATTGACAACTAGTGGGAGAGGAAGTAATTCATGTCTAGGAAATTTTTATTATCGATCATAGCAGTTTTGCTAATTACTAATATTGCTACATTGTTGTTTTGGTCTACAAGTAAATCAAAATTAGTAGAAGATGATGAGACAGATGTTCAAATCGATACAAAAAAACCAGTGGCGACTATAAATAATACGGAAATTACTTATAAAGCGTGGATGGGTAAACTTAGAGAAAATTATGGTAAAAAGCAATTGAAAACAATGATAGATCGGACAATTGTAGAAAAGCTTGCAGAGGAAAAAAACATAACTGTAGATGAGAAAATCATTGAAAGAGAAATTGCGTTATTAACATCTGCGCAAGGGGTTATGACACAAGAAGAGACTGAAAAAATGGAGAAAAAGTGGCGAAATGAGATCAAATATCGTTACCAACTTGAGGCTCTTTTAGCAGAGGATATTTCAGTACCAGAAAATGAAATACGTGCTTATTATGATACCTATGGCCAACAATATGATTTCACAGAGTCCTTACAGTTTTCACATATTCTAGTAAATGATATGGAAACTGCGGAAAAGGTAAAGGAAGAATTGGATAATGGTGCATCTTTTTCATTATTAGCTAAAGAGTATTCGATTGATGAGGATACTAAAAATGCAGGTGGATATTTCGGTGGTTACTACACGACGAATAGTCAATTCTTACCTAATGGATACGATGAAAAAGCAGCAGAGATGGAAGAATACTCATACAGTGATCCATTTCTAACAGACCAAGGATACGCCATTTTATATTTGCATAGAAGTATGCCGGAAATAACTTTTTCATATGAGGAATTAAAGCCCTACATAAGGAATGAGTTAGCTCTTGAATCAGCGGAATTGACTTTACAAGCAGATCCACTATGGGACACATTTGAGATTGATTGGTTATATAATGAATAAAAACTAGGAATATGTCAGGGGTTATCCGGTATAAAATAGTAAGAGATACTGTCACTGCTTTTAATTACCTAATCTTCAGGTGCAAACTGTTTGACTTTTTCGACAGTGACATTTACATTATATATAAATCCTATGCATTTACTAGGAATTATTCGGGAGGTATGGTCAATGAGAGTTGCAGATAATATTACTGGATTAATTGGTGAAACACCTATTGTAAAATTAAACCGTATAGCAGATGAAGATAGCGCCGATGTTTATGTGAAACTAGAATTCATGAATCCGGGAAGTTCAGTTAAAGATCGTATCGCTTTAGCGATGGTTGAAGCAGCAGAGAAAGATGGCACATTAAAAGAGGGCGATACCATAATTGAGCCGACGAGTGGAAATACAGGAATTGGTCTTTCCATGGTGGCCGCTGCTAAAGGATATAAAGCGGTACTGGTTATGCCTGATACAATGAGCCAAGAACGACGTAACTTATTACGTGCTTATGGTGCTGAACTGGTGTTAACACCAGGTGCAGATGGTATGAAAGGTGCAATAAAAAAAGCGGAAGAATTAAAAGCTGCTAAAGGTTATTTTATGCCACAACAATTTAGTAATGAAGCAAATCCGGAGGTTCACGCACGTACTACAGGGAAAGAAATTGTAGAACAGATGAAGGATGGACTAGATGCATTTGTATCTGGTATCGGAACAGGTGGAACCATTACAGGAGCTGGTAAAGTTCTAAAAGAGAATTTCGACGGAGTTAAATTATATGCTGTTGAACCAACGGACTCTCCAGTATTGTCTGGCGGCTCTCCAGGACCACATAAAATTCAAGGTATTGGTGCTGGGTTTGTTCCAGATGTGCTTGATACAAAGGTGTACGATGAAGTAATTCAAATTTCCAATGAAGAAGCATTTGAAACTTCGCGTAAGGTAGCGACAACAAATGGAATATTAGGTGGAATTTCTGCAGGTGCAGCTGTTGCAGCGGCATTAAAAGTAGCTAAAGAGTTAGGTAAAGGCAAGAAAGTACTTGCTGTATTCCCTGATAATGGTGAAAGATATCTATCCACACCATTATATCAGTTTGATGAAGAAAAATAGTAAAATTTTCAAGAGCTGGCATCTACATGTGATGCTAGCTCTTTTTATATGTTAGTATAATGATAGAATCCATTTCGGAGCAATAAAGTAAATCTTCTATCAGTTAGGGGATATGCTTACAGGATAGGGAGTACTGCGACAGCATAGGCATCTGACGCAGAAAAAGTGGTCTTCTTTTTCAAGGATGTAGGTCAAGCATATGTTGTCACAGGATGGCGATTTTAGTCTGTGTTCCCTATCTCCGCTGATTATTACATACGGGATAAATGGAAAGAGGGTTTAAGAATGAAGCTCAATACATCAACACAAACATATGATTTATCAGCTAGAACACATATCATGGGAATATTAAATGTTACACCGGACTCTTTTTCTGATGGTGGAAGTTATACAACAGAAGATAAGGCGATACAGCAAGCGTTAGCAATGCAACAACAAGGGGCTGATATCATTGATATTGGTGGAGAATCCACACGACCTGATCACGATCCAGTATCAGTTAAGGAAGAAATTTCTCGGGTTGTTCCCATGATTAAAGCAGTAACAAACAAGGTCCATGTTCCAATATCTATTGATACATATAAAGCGGAAACTGCAAGGCATGCCGTTGAAGCAGGGGCAAGTATTATTAATGATGTTTGGGGTGCAAAAAAAGATCCTGAGATAGCTGTCGTTGCAAAAGAGATGAATGTCCCGATTATCTTAATGCATAATCGAACAAATCAAAATTATACTTCTTTAATGGATGATATGAAAAGAGATTTAGAAGAAAGTATCGAAATTGCTGTAAAAGCAGGAGTCCCAATGGAAAACATAATGCTTGATCCAGGAGTCGGCTTTGCAAAAAATGCGGAAGATAATCTTGTTGTCATGAATAATCTAGAAAAAATTGTAGAAATGGGCTATCCGGTTTTACTTGGTACTTCTCGTAAAAGGTTTATTGGTCACGTTTTGGATGCCCAGGCAAAAGAAAGAGATCTTGGTACCGGCGCAACTACATGTTTGGGAATAACCAAAGGTGTTCAGATGGTGCGAGTACATAATGTAAAGGTGAACGTGGAATTAGCTAAAATGATGGATGCAATGCTGCGAGCAGGAGTTGAATGACATGGATAATATCGAATTAAACCAGATGCAATTCTATGGGTATCATGGATTATTACCGGAAGAAAATCGATTAGGACAACGATTTTTTGTAGATATAGAGCTTTTCCTCGATTTAAAAAAGGCGGGAAAAAGTGATAACATGGATCACTCGATCAACTATGCACAAGTATATGATCATGTGAAACGTATTATGGAAGGTGAAGTAAGAAATCTTATTGAGGCAGTAGCAGAAGATGTTGCAGAAGACTTACTTTCATCCTTTGAACTTTTACATGCTTGTTCCATCAAGGTGACCAAGCCTGATGCACCAATTCCGGGTCATATCCAATCTGTTTCGGTAAAAATATTTAGGGAGAAAGAAAATGGAAAATAAAGCGTACCTTGCATTAGGAACAAATATTGAACCAAGATATAGCTATTTAAAGCAAGCGATAGAAATGCTTGAAGCAAATGATGATATTAATGTTCGCCAACAATCTTCCATCTATCAAACTGCTCCAGTAGGATATGCAGATCAAGCAGATTTTTTGAACATGGTATTAGAAGTTGAAACCTCTTATACAGCTAATCAATTATTGGATATATGCCAAGGAATAGAGAGACAATTAGGGCGAAAAAGAGAGATTCGTTTCGGTCCGAGAACAATTGATCTTGACATTCTGGTCTATAATGAAGAAAATAGTAAAACGGAGCGATTAACAATTCCGCACCCAAGAATGCATGAACGTGCATTTGTGTTAATCCCTTTCGTGGAAATCGCCCCGCATTTATTACTTCCTTCAAGGAATGAATCAATAAAAGAACTATTAAATAAACTACCAAAGAATGACACGAAGGATGTAATGATATGGACAAAACAAGGGTTGGGAGAAGAATAAAAGCTTTTCGCAAGCTAAAAGGATTTACACAATTGGAGCTTGCGAAGGAACTAGAAATACCTATATCTGTGCTTGGTGGAGTCGAAAGAGGTACACGGGAGCCTTCAGAAGTGTTGATCCAAAAAGTATCAGAGACATTAAATATAGATACAGAAGAAATTATTCCAAAAGAGGAGGATTAGATATGTTTAACATTGGTAATATTACTATTCCAAATCGTGTTGCCTTAGCTCCTATGGCGGGAATAAGTAACTATGCATTTCGATTAACTGTTAAAGAATTTGGTGCAGGCTTAATTACGGCAGAGATGGTTAATGGAAAAGGGATCGTAAATAAAAATGAAAAAACAATGAAAATGCTTTATATAGATGAAGAAGAAATGCCAATGAGCTTACAAATTTTTGGAGGCGAAAAAGAATCATTGGTAGAGGCTGCACAATATGTAGATCAGTACACCAATGCATCTATTATTGATATTAATATGGGATGCCCGGCGCCAAAGGTAACGAAAGTAGATGCTGGAGCTCGTTGGTTGCTAGACTCAGAGAAAATTTATCAAATGGTTTCGGCTGTTGTTAGGAATGTCGATAAACCTGTAACGGTAAAAATGCGTACGGGTTGGGATGAAGACACAATTTATGCTGTGAATAATGCAAAAGCAATTGAATCAGCAGGTGCAAGCGCATTGGCCCTTCATGGAAGAACAAGAAAGCAAATGTATGAAGGTTATGCGGATTGGGACATTATTAAACAAGTAAAGCAAGCTGTTTCTATACCGGTAATTGGAAATGGTGATGTAGATAGTCCACAAATCGCTAAGAAGCGTCTAGAAGAAACAGGTGTTGATGCAGTCATGATTGGTCGTGCAGCGCTTGGGAATCCATGGATTATCTATCAAACCGTTAAGTATTTGGAAACTGGTGAATTAATTAATGATCCAACACCTAGAGAGAAAATTGATGTTTGTTTGCTTCATATGGAACGTTTAATTAAAATTAAGGGTGAAAAAGTAGCTATCATGGAAATGCGTAAACATGCTGCTTGGTACCTCAAGGAATTAGAGGGTAATGGTAAAATAAGAAGTCAAATCAATCATGCTGAGACTCGTGAACAATTGGTTGATATATTGTGTACGTATGTAGAAGAGCTTGAAGCGGCATTGAAAGCTTCGTAAAAAATCTGCTGGAATTCTAGCAGATTTTTTAAGGTCTAGGAAATATAAATTTTTATACCTGTGGATACTTCTTGGCAGGAACAGCCACGTCCAGCTCCGACGGACAGGACGTCCTAGTGTCGATGACGCCACAGGACGTGGCGTTTTCATCGACCAGCGCCCAGCGACTAGCGCAACTTCCCTCACCTCCGTACGATAAGTCAACATCGGCTTCCTACGGTCGCCGTGTTTCCTTTATCTCCTACGGCTCAGTCCAGTTCGTACTTCGCTAAACGGGCGCTTGCGCCTTTGTTCTTTCTAATTCTTTAAAAAGGAATAGTTGATATTTCAAGCGTTTAAAGTGTAAAATATACGGTATCTTGAGATAATGATGAAAGTTTGTTTTAATGTATTAGAATAGAAAGCTATTTTTACATAAAGAATGTTTTTAATTACCACCTCGATGAGTTGGTCTCAAATAAATTGTATATAACGGAGTGATAGTAGTGTCAGAAGAATTAAACGAGCATATGCGAGTGAGAAGAGAGAAATTGGATGCATATCGTGAACAAGGTTTGGATCCCTTTGGAGGTAAATTTACTCGTACAAATGTAGCAGAAGAATTACATCAGCAGTATAGTGACATATCTAAGGAAGATCTAGAAGAGAAACAAATAGAAGTTACTATTGCTGGTAGAATGATGACGAAACGTGGTAAAGGAAAAGCAGGATTTGCTCATATTCAGGACGTGAGTGGTCAAATTCAGCTATATGTACGCAAAGATGCAATTGGAGAAGAAGCTTATGAAATATTTAAAACGACGGACCTTGGGGATATAGTTGGTATTACTGGGGTAATGTTTAAAACGAATGTAGGCGAATTATCCGTAAAAGCGACACAATTTCAACTGCTTTCCAAGTCGCTTCGCCCATTACCAGAGAAATATCATGGTCTAAAAGATGTTGAGCAACGTTATCGTCAGCGCTACTTAGATTTAATTACAAATTTGGAAAGTAGAGAAACGTTTGTCCTACGTAGTAAGATTATTCAATCCATGCGTAGGTATTTAGATGACCAAGGATTTTTAGAAGTAGAAACACCTATGATGCATGGAATTCCTGGTGGAGCATCAGCTCGTCCGTTTGTAACACATCATAATGCGTTAGATATTCCATTATATATGCGTATTGCTATTGAATTACATTTGAAACGACTAATTGTTGGTGGTATGGAAAAAGTATATGAAATTGGACGAGTATTCCGTAACGAGGGAGTTTCAACACGCCATAATCCAGAATTCACGATGATTGAGTTGTATGAAGCTTATGCAGATTATCATGATATTATGAAGTTAACGGAAAATTTGGTTGCTCATATTGCTGAGGAAGTGCTGGGAACAACTACAGTAACGTATGGTGATTATGAGATTGACCTAAAACCAAAATGGGAAAGACTCCATATGGTAGATGCAGTAAAAGAATATACAGGTGTAGATTTCTGGAACCAAATGAGTGATGAAGATGCTAGAACATTAGCAAAGGAACATGGTGTTGAAATTAAGGATACAATGACATTTGGGCACGTTGTAAATGAATTCTTTGAACAGAAAGTAGAAGAGAAATTAATACAGCCTACTTTTGTCTATGGTCATCCGGTAGAAATTTCTCCGTTGGCAAAGAAAAATAAAGAGGATGAGCGATTTACAGATCGTTTCGAATTATTCATTGTTGCTCGTGAGCATGCTAATGCATTTAGTGAGTTAAATGACCCAATTGATCAACGCGAACGTTTTGAAGCGCAAGTAAAAGAAAGAGCAGCAGGAAATGACGAAGCCCATTTAATGGATGACGATTTTCTTGAGTCGCTAGAATACGGCATGCCTCCAACTGGTGGTTTAGGAATTGGAATTGATCGACTTGTAATGTTATTAACGAATGCAGCATCGATTCGTGATGTTCTATTGTTCCCTCAAATGCGTAACAGATAATTTATTATAGAGTGGATTCAAACCAAGTTATTCGTGAAAGTATTTTGCGATTAACTTGGTTTTTTAATGAGAATAGATACCTATGTAAGTAGTAGTAGATAATAGAAGTATTAGTAGAGACTCTCAAACGATAGGTTAAAAACAAAAAAGACGTTATTAATATGAAAGAATGGGGAAGGGATATAATATAAGGACAATTGATATGAAAAAATTTCCAAGTAATATTATATTGATTTCAGGGAAGAATCATGGTAAATTAGATTTCGTTGCTTTTGAAGGCAACTACCAATATTGATTTTTAAAAACATGTTGACATCCAATTGCCAGCGTGGTATATTAATCAAGTCGCTAATTTGCGAACCACTTAATTATTCAACAGATACTAACGAAAAAAGTTGTTGACATCATTGAGTGAAAATGATACAATATAAAAGTTGTCATTAAAAAAACAACGTTTTAAATTGCTCTTTGAAAACTGAACAAAACAACCAGTATGTTAAGACAGAAAAACAACCCTGTTTTTCTAAAAAGCAACAAATCTAGAAGCTAGTGTTTCTAGTAGCTAAGAACTTTCATATGATTGAT